>JAIBDA010000159.1 GCA_024679635.1 Amphritea sp.
ATTAATCTGGAGTGCGATCGGATAAACCGACTGATCGATGAGATTCTTAGTCTGTCACGGTTGGAACAGATGGAAGTGTCTGATCAGGATTTTGCGTTGAAAACCGTCGTGGATACCCTGGTGCATGATTATCAGTTTAGCGCGCCACAGCACCCTTTAATCTGGACGTCTGTGGATTATCGTCTCAAAGGCAATCCAGCACTGTTGGAGAGAGCGCTGAATAATATCCTTGGCAATGCGGTTAAACATACTCCGGATGGCACAGAGATCCGCATTACCGCTGAGCAGTCCGACGGTAAGTTGCGACTATCTATTGTCGATAACGGGCCCGGACTGAATCAGGAACAGCTGGATAAAATGTTTAAACCTTTTGTTCGATTTACCGGGCAGCAGAATGGCTATGGGCTGGGGTTAAGCATTGCTCAAAGAGCAGTGCAGCTTCTGGGGGGCACATTGACGGCACAGAGTAAACCCGGTACTGGGTTGGTGCTGTTACTGGAGTTCACCCTCTGACTCCTGTTCTGCTTGAGGCGAGCTTTTGAGAATGCTGTCTATGGGCTCAGGGCGACTTATCGCATAACCCTGAGCATAGTCGACGCCGAGTCGCTTCAATCGCGCCATGATCAGATCGTTCTCTACAAATTCGGCAATGGTTTCCATTTTCATAATGTGGCCTATCTCGTTGATCGAGCGAACCATTGCCTCATCAATGGGATCGGTAATAATGTCGCGAACAAACATGCCGTCGATCTTAAGTAGATCGACCGGCAGGTTTTTCAGGTAGCCAAAGGATGACAGGCCGCTGCCGAAATCATCTAAAGCAAAACGACAGCCCAGTTTTTTTAATGATTTTATAAATATCTGGGCGTCTTTGAGATTGGCGATCGCGGCGGTTTCAGTGATTTCAAATTTGATCATCCGGGCGGGAACAAGGCCCTGTTCAATACTGCGGACAATATATCCGAGTAGTGCATCATCTCCCAGAGACTGTCCTGAAAGATTGATCGCAAGAGCGTCTATATGGTCCAGCTGATCAATGTTCTTTGTCATCCATTCAAGCGTATTCCCAATGACCCAGTGGTCGATCTGCACCGCCAGATTGTATCGTTCTGCGGCGGGCAGGAAGGCGCCAGGGGGAACTAGATTTCCTGAGGGGGTTAGCAGGCGGATGAGGACTTCATAACCGATTTTTTTATCCTGTTGCAAAGGCACAATGGGTTGGGCATAAAGCCTGAACCTGTTCTCATCCAGGGCGGTATGAATTTCACTGGCCCATTGAATATAACCCTTATGAATCAGTTGTTGTTCATCATTGTCATTATGGATATGAATTCTATTGCGGCCAGCATCTTTCGCGGTATAACAGGCGGTATCGACCTCCTTCATCGCTTCAACGGCCGATTCTGTGTTGTGGTCAACGGCGGTGAGCCCGACACTGATCTCTACCGAGAAACTGTGATCTTCCCACTGAAACCGGAAACCTTTCAAGTTTTTCATAATTGACTGAAGAACACGTTCAGCCTGAGCAAGGCTGGCATTCTCAAAAAGGATTAAAAATTCATCGCTACCTGGACGAGCGAGGATATCCCGGCTACGTATCTTATCGCGGATCAGGTTACTGACCTGTCGTAGCAGTTCATCCCCGGCGATGCGTCCACAAGTGTCATTGATAACCTTGAACTGATCGACATCGATAAAACCGAGCGCGTGATGAGAGCGATGCTGCTGAGCCTTTTGTACTGTTAGTTCAAGTTCGTTTTCAAATTGGCGACGATTGAGTAATCCGGTCAATAGGTCATGGGTTGTCTGGAAGTTTATCTCGTCGGAAATGCGCCGAACTTCGGTGATATCTTCCTGCTGGGCAATAAAGTGAGTAATTTCTCCCTGGGTGTTGGTAATAGGGGAGATGACCTCTTCTGCCCAGTAGAGCTCGCCGTTCTTTTTCTTGTTATGGAAAACGCCCCGCCACTCCTGGCCAGCGAGTAGTGTTTCCCAGAGATTTTCATAAATTTCTGAAGTGGTTTCGCCGGAGTTTAGTATGCGAGGGTTTTTGCCTATGACCTCTTCAGAATCGTAGCCGGTTATATCGGTAAATCGATGGTTTACATATTCTATCTGGCCACCAACATCGGTTATTACTACGACATTCGGGCTCTGTTCGACGGCCATAGAAAGTTTTTTTAGGGTGCTGGTGGTGCTTTGTTGCTCCGTGGCATCGTTGAATACCGCCACCCCTCCGTTGACGTTGCCCTCATTATCTCGCATAGGTACAAACTCGGCGATCAGGTAGATCTTTCTATGGCCGGTTACCGTAGTGTAGGGGCCTTCAAACTGGCCTATTTTGCCCTGTAACGAATCTCGCAATGCGTCGAGGAG
>JAIBDA010000036.1 GCA_024679635.1 Amphritea sp.
AGACACCCCATTATCCAGCGCGATTGAGTAATGCTGACCGAGTTCATCAACACACACGAATGATGCAACAGGCCCTGCTTCCACTATTGCTTAACTTACCGACTAATCAGCCTTTTTATAGAGTTACTCTTACCAGCCCGAACAGACCATAAAACCTCCTGTCTCGAAACAAATTTATCGAGTGGTCAACTTTTTGCTTAGTTATTCACAACATATAAGGCTTTACTAACCTGTTTAAGCATAGTTATCTTATAGTTGCAGATTCTATTGGCTTTATTTACTTTAGCGAGATGACTCATTTGACGCAGACCCTATCACTCCCGCGGCTCACCCTACGTGGCATCAGCAAGCAATACCCGGGCTGCCTGGCTAACGATGATATTCATTTGAATATCGCGCCAGCAGAAATTCACGCGCTACTCGGTGAAAATGGTGCCGGGAAAAGCACCCTGATGAAAGTCATCTATGGTTTGGTAAAGCCTGATAGCGGTGAACTGCTTTGGGATGGACTGCCAATCGAAGTTAAAGATCCGGCACATGCCCGTAAAATGGGCATTGGTATGGTTTTTCAGCACTTCTCTCTATTTGAAACACTGACCGTTACCGAAAACATTGCGCTGGCTCTGGGGGACGATGCTGGAGAACTGGAGGCGCTGGCAACAAAAATCCGCAGGGTGTCAGAGAAATACGGTATGGCGATTAATCCTGACAGAGAGATACATACACTCTCTGTAGGTGAGCGACAGCGGGTGGAGATCGTCCGTTGCCTGGTACAAAACATCAAACTGTTGATTCTTGATGAACCCACCTCAGTACTCACACCACAGGAAGTAGATACCCTCTTCGTCACCCTAAGACAGCTGGCAGAGGAAGGTTGCTCTATCCTTTTTATCAGCCATAAACTCAATGAAGTAAAGGCACTTTGCCATAAAGCGACCGTCTTACGTGCGGGTAAAGTTTCCGGAGAGTGCATTCCCTCTGAGGAAGACACTACCAGTATGGCCAAACTCATGGTGGGTGATGACACACCTGTCAGCACAACCTATCCTAAAAAACTAGGCAGCTCGCCCCTGCTGACGATCACCGCGCTGAACCTACCTAGCGACGATCCTTTTGGCGTACACCTGAGAAATATCAACCTGACAGTAAATGCGGGGGAAATCGTTGGCATCGCAGGCGTTGCTGGCAATGGACAGGAGGAACTACTTGCCAGTCTGAGCGGAGAACATCTCTGTCCGGATGGCAAAACCATCCGCTTTGCAGCGACAGAGGTCGGTAAACTGCCTCCGGATAAACGTCGGCAATGGGGCCTGGCCTTTGTCCCCGAAGAGCGTCTTGGACGGGGAGCCGTCCCGGAAATGAGTTTAACCGAAAACGCGCTGCTGACGGGATATCTGACAGGCATGGTGAGTAGAGGGATGGTAGCCTGGAATAAAGCTGAAGCCTTTGCCGATGATATTATCGAGCAATATAAAGTCAAAGCAGCCGGCCGCAACGCCCAGGCCGATAGTTTGTCCGGTGGTAACCTGCAGAAGTTTATTATTGGCCGGGAGATCATGCAAAACCCTAAAATTTTGATTGCCGCGCACCCCACCTGGGGCGTCGACATCGGTGCTGCAACCGCAATCCACAAAGCCCTGATTCAACTGAGAGATCAGGGCGCTGCCATTCTGGTGGTCTCTGAAGATATCGACGAACTATTTCTGATATCTGATCGAATAGGCGCAATCTGCGACGGTGTTCTTTCACCGTTCAAACCCACTCCAGAGTCATCTATACAAGAACTCGGACGGATGATGGCCGGCGACTTTAGCCAGTCCACCAGCGAAGGGAGTGCAACCCAATGATCAAACTGGAACCTCGCGGTGAACGCTCCACCATAATGGCTTATCTTTCACCCCTGTTAGCCGCATTTCTGACGATGCTAACCGGCGCAATACTTTTTACGATACTGGGGGTTGATCCGGTTGATGCGCTGATCACGATTCTCTACGTCCCTATATCTGATACCCACGGAATCGCAGAGCTCTGTGTAAAAACAGCGCCCATTCTGCTCTGTGCCATAGGCCTGTCCGTGGTGTTCAAAGCAAAAATATGGAACATAGGTGCCGAAGGCCAGCTGCTAATGGGTGGACTATTTGGCAGTTACATCGCGTTACAGCTGATTGAAACTGAAGGATTTTGGGTACTACCTCTGGTACTGGTCGCCGGGATAATTGGGGGAATGTTCTGGGCCGGTATTGCGGCCATTCTGAAAGTCCGCTTTAACACCAATGAAATATTAACGACTATCATGATGAACTATATCGCCCTGAATATTCTGCTCTGGGCGGTACATGGCCCACTCAAAGACCCTGAAGGTTACAACTTTCCTGAGTCGGCACTCTTTGGCGACGCCTCACTGTTACCGATATTGATTGAGGGTACCCGCGTAAACTTTGGGATGGCCCTGGCATTGCTGGCTGTCGTTGCGGTCTGGGTACTGATGAGCCGCAGCTTCTATGGCTTCCAGATTAAAGTAATGGGGATGGATGCTGGTGCCGCCAGACTGTCAGGCTTCAAAGAAAAACGACTCACCTACTTTGCTCTGCTACTCAGCGGTGGCTTGGCGGGCTTGGCTGGAGTGGGTGAAGTTACCGGCCCCATTGGACAGCTGATTCCACAAATATCCCCTGGCTATGGCTATGCGGCGATCATCGTAGCGTTTCTGGGCCGTCTGCACCCTGTGGGAATACTGTTCGCCAGCTTATTAATGGCCCTGCTATACATGGGCGGAGAGATGGCACAGATAAGTCTTGGCCTGCCTTTAGCGCTGACCGGACTGTTTCAGGGCATGCTGTTATTCTACCTACTGGCCTGTGATGTACTTATCGCGTTCCGTATCCGCCTCAAGTCCAAAAAAGTAAAAACCTTGCAACCATTAGCGACAGAGACACAGGGATAACTTCGCCATGGATATTGATCTCATTACCAATATACTCTACGCCATGATCCGCACCGGAACACCGCTACTAATCGTGGCGATGGGTGAGCTGATTTGTGAAAAGAGCGGCGTGCTTAATCTCGGACAGGAGGGCATGATGCTGATGGGCGCCGTTGTCGGTTTTATCGTCACACTGCTCTCAGGCAGCTTACTGCTGGGCTTCCTACTGGCCATGGTCGCGGGCGTGCTAATGTCTCTAATTTTTGGCCTTATCACCATGGAACTCAGCGCTAACCAAGTCGCAACGGGGTTAGCGCTGACCATTTTCGGTACCGGACTATCCGCCTTTGTTGGCAGTGATTTTGTTGGCAAACCGATTGCAGGACTAGATCCAATCCATATCCCTGTACTGACAGACCTGCCAATCATAGGCCGAATGCTCTTTGGCCAGGATCTGGTCGTCTATCTATCATTCGTGCTGTTTGCTGCCGTTTACTGGTTTATCAACTATTCCCGTCCCGGGCTGGTACTCAAAGCGGTGGGTGAGAACCCTCACGCAGCCAATGCTATCGGCCTGCCCGTAATGAGAACCCGTTATCTGGCAATCATCTTCGGTGGCGCTATGGCAGGACTAGCAGGTGGTTACCTGTCATTGGCCTACACGCCACTTTGGGCCGAGAACATGACCGCCGGGCGAGGCTGGATCGCGCTGGCACTAGTGGTATTTGCCAGTTGGAAAGTAGAACGGGTATTGCTGGGCGCATGGCTCTTTGGCCTGGCCAGCATTCTTCATCTGGTCTTTCAGGGACTTGGCTTTGCCGTTTCCCCTAACCTATTGGCGATGCTGCCCTATCTGGCAACTATTGTGGTGTTGGTGATTCTTTCGAGCAACCAGACCCGCAGCCGTCTGGTGGCACCGATGTCACTGGGCAATCCTTTTCACGCCAAGACTTAAGCTCGCATAAACTACGCCCTGTTTTATCAACAGGGCGAAGTAACAACTGAACTGGCGCACCACGGGAGGGCAAACTAAAGTCATTGTGCACCCTTTGGTCAGATCCCTTTGTCGATATGATGCAGAGGCCTGCCAAATAGAAGGAAAAGGTTTAACTGGTCAGTTTTTTGCTTTATAAATAAACAACTGACCCAGCGGTCAACTTTTTAGCCCGTCACACCCGATTCGATTCAACAGGAGAAGGACGCATGAAACGTCGTCAATTTAGTAAGCTGATTACCGGCCTCACCGCCGGTGTATGTATGGCAGCACTACCTAGTCTATCCGTTCAGGCAGCCGAGCCATTCAAAGTAGGCTTTGTCTATGTCGGCCCTATCGGTGACCACGGCTGGTCTTATCAACATGACCAGGGTCGCCTGTCCGTTGAAGCAGAATTCGGCGAGAAGGTAAAAACGACCTATGTGGAAAATGTAGCAGAAGGCGCGGATGCCCAGCGAGTCATATATAACCTGGCTAAAACCGGACACGACCTGATTTTCACCACCTCGTTCGGCTTTATGAACCCTACTCTCAAAGTTGCTAAGCAGTTCCCTAAAGTAGCATTCGAACATGCCACCGGCTATAAGATGGCCAAGAACATGGGCAACTATATTTCCACTACATTTGAAGGTCGCTATGTAGCTGGTTATGTGGCTTCTCAGGTAACCAAGAGTAACAAAATAGGGTATATCGCCTCCTTCCCTATTCCTGAAGTTATCCGCGATATCAATGCGACTCAACTCGCCCTCAGTAAATACAACCCGGACGCTGAGCTGAAGATTATCTGGGTGAATAGCTGGTTCGACCCGGGTAAGGAAGCGGATGCAGCCAACGCCATGATGGACCAGGGCGTGGATGTTATTTTACAACATACCGACAGCCCTGCAGCGATGCAGGCCGCAGAACGCCGTGGCGCATATGCTGTTGGCCAGGCTTCTGATATGTCATCTTTCGGCCCTAATGCCCACCTAATGTCCGTAGTAGATGAATGGGGCCCTCACTACGTCAATACCGTCAAAGCGGTGATGGAGGGAACATGGACACCTAAGGCTAATGTCGAAGGCATGAAAGAGGGTGCTATCGTCATCCCTGGTTTCAATGAGAGTATCCCTGCTGACGTTGTTACCAAGGCAAAAGAACTGATTGCCGGCATTAAAGACGGAAGTGTTTATCCATTTACCGGCCCAATCAAAAACAAAGCAGGCGAGCTTATTGTTCCTGAAGGCACCCGGCTCGCTTACGATGAGTTAGAAAAAATGAGCTGGTACGTCGAAGGGATTCCTTCTGATATTCCAAAATAACGGTATTAGTACAATTTAATACTAAACCGCTTACCTTCCCGCTTCCTTGAAGCGGGATTTTCTTTCTCTAAAAGCGCTGACTCTTATGAATATCCCTCTGATCAATATTGCCAGTTTGTACACAGATGATGAGCCGGAAAAATTAAAAGTTGCCGAGGCCATTGATAACGCTTGTCAGAAAAGTGGGTTTTTCTATATTCAGGGGCACCCCATAAGCAGAACACGCATTCAAGAGATGCGCGCACTGTCGAAGGCATTCTTCGCTCTTCCTGAAGAGGAGAAGGTGAAAATTGATATTACCCTATCAGACAATCATCGTGGCTATGGCAGGATGATGGCAGAACAGCTGGATCCAGAGCGTCCCTGTGATATTAAAGAGACCTTTGATATGGGTTTGAATCTGCCACCGGATCACGCTCTGATCGGCCCGGAGCGCCCCCTCTACGGTCCTAACCAATACCCGCCAATACCTGCTGATTTTCAGCAACAAATGGAACGCCATTACTGGGATATGCTTGAATTAGGTAAAACCATACTTAGTGCTCTGGCCATCGCCTTAGGTATCAACAAAACATTTTTCGCTGATAAGTTTCAACATCCCTTGAGCGTCCTGCGTTTTATCCACTATCCCGATGTACCGCACAAAGGAAGTGATAAGCATATTGGTGCTGGCGCCCATACCGACTATGGCTGCATCACAATTCTCTGGCAGGATGAGGTTGGTGGCTTGCAAGTTCAGGATACCCACGGGGAATGGATCGATGCGCCTCCCATTGAAGATGCTTTTGTCATCAATATCGGTAATATGATGGCACGCTGGAGTAACGACCGTTACAAATCAACTCCTCACCGGGTGTTCAGCCCCAGCGGAGATGAGCGCTACTCAATGCCTTTTTTTGTCGAGCCCGATTTTGATACTGACGTCAGTTGTCTCGAAAATTGCTGTCCATCTGGTGAAACACCTAAGTATGAACCTATTTCAGCGGGCGACTGGATGATCTACTGCTTTAACAACACCTATGCCTACCGAAACGAAGACATCGCTTAAAGCGGCCTTCTCCTATTTCATATAATAAGATAATTCCCCCTTTCTGTACCGACTGATACTTCAAGGGGCATCGATACCTCTGATGTGAACTAATACAAGCAACCACTTGTCTATTCGCTGTGATGGAGAACTTAAAATGATGACGAAACTGAAGTCTTTTGTAGAGACATTTCTGTCCCCCGATGGCAAGCCAAACAGCGATCCACAGATACTGCTTTCTGTGGTGTCTGCAGCCCTGATGATAGAAGTATTACTCGCGGACTATGAGCTCAAACCAGAAGAACAGAAAACACTGCTGGACGTGATTAGAAAAACATTTTCACTGGATAAAGCGACTGCAGATGAGGTACTTAAGCAGGCCGAAAAGGCCCAGCAGGACGCTACCGATTATTTTCGTTTTACATCACAGATTAACGATAGCTGCACCCCGCAGGAAAAAGTGACACTGATCGAAAACCTATGGCGTGTCGCCTATGCTGATGGCGAACTACACCATTACGAAGAACACCTGGTACGCCGCATTGCAGATCTGATCCATGTTTCACATCGAGATTTTATCACGGCAAAACTCAGGGTAACGGATGCAAGCTGACTCACCGCTTCGTAAAGCTTACTCCAGCCCTTAAAGTAAAAAACCCGCTCAATAGCGGGTTTAAAATAATTACCGAGTAAAATTATCAGCTCCTAGAACGGGATATCATCATCGAAATCATCCAGACCTGGTGCAGGCTGTGGTGCTGCATTCTGCTGAGGCTTCTGATATGACTGCTGTGGTTGTTGCTGTGGTTGTTGCTGCTGTGGTTGCTGCTGTGGCTGATAGTTTTGCTGCGGCGCATTCTGCTGAGGCGCTTGCTGATAACCACCGGCCTGAGGTTGCTGATAGCCACCGCCACCTTCACCACGACTGTCCAACATTTGCATTTCACTGGCAACAATCTCGGTAGTGTAACGATCCTGGCCCTGCTTATCCTGCCACTTACGTGTACGCAAAGAGCCTTCCAGATAAACCTTAGAGCCCTTTTTCAAGTACTCACCGGCAATCTCAGCAAGACGATTGAAAAATACTACCCGGTGCCACTCAGTACGTTCCTGCTGCTGCCCGGTTTGCTTATCCTTCCATGACTCAGAGGTCGCGATTGTGATATTTGTCACCGCATTCCCACTAGGCATATATTTAGTTTCAGGCTCATTGCCTAGGTTACCAATCAGGATGACTTTGTTAACACCGCGTGCCATTGATCTCTCCAATTTTCTTTAACTTTTTGCGACGGTTGCTGCATATTTATTACAGCGAATGCATTGCGCTAAAGCATATCATAAATATTACGACTGACAGCGTAAAATATCTTCAGATCAGGTGTTGGCGGCGGGCATAACTCTTTATACTTGACCCCTTTACTTCAGATACGGAAACCACATGGACAAGATACTGGTTCGGGGTGCAAGAACCCACAACCTAAAAAATATCGACCTGGATATCCCACGGGATAAACTGGTGGTTATTACAGGCTTGTCCGGCTCCGGTAAATCCTCTCTGGCGTTCGATACTCTCTATGCCGAAGGGCAGCGACGTTATGTCGAATCCCTCTCGACCTATGCCCGCCAGTTTCTGTCGATGATGGAGAAACCCGATGTTGACCATATTGAAGGTCTGTCACCGGCGATCTCGATTGAACAGAAATCAACATCGCACAACCCCCGCTCTACCGTCGGCACCATTACGGAGATATATGATTATCTCCGTCTGTTGTTTGCACGGGCAGGTGAGCCCCGCTGCCCTGATCACGACCTTCCGCTGGCGGCACAGACCGTAAGCCAGATGGTGGACCAGGTACTGACACTCCCTGAAGGCACTAAGTTGATGCTGCTGGCTCCGGTTATCCAGGGCCGTAAAGGTGAGCACTTACATACTATCCATGAACTACAAGCACAGGGATTTGTCCGCGCCCGTGTCAACGGAATCGTCTGTGACATTGATAGCATCCCCGAGCTGGATAAGAACAAAAAGCATAATATTGAGGCGGTGGTTGACCGTTTCAAAGTACGCGATGACCTCCAAATCCGGTTAGCGGAATCCTTTGAAACCGCCCTAAACATGACCGATGGCATTGCCACAATCAGCTATATGGATGACGACGGTGAAGAGCTGGTATTTTCTGCCCGCTTTGCCTGCCCCAAATGTGGCCATAGCATTCAGGAACTGGAACCCAGGATGTTCTCTTTCAACAATCCCCATGGGGCTTGTTCATCCTGTGACGGCCTGGGTGTGAAACAGTTCTTTGACCCAAGCAAAGTTGTCAGTGACGCTAGCCTGACGCTGTCTGAAGGCGCAATTCGCGGCTGGGACCGCCGTGCACTGTATTACTTCCAGCAGCTGAAAGCCGTATCCGAACATTACGGTTTTAACATGGACACCCCCTTCAAAGAGCTGAATGAAAAACAACAGAAGATGATTCTTGAGGGCAGCGGCAAAGAGGATATCGCTTTTCGTTACCTCAATGATCGCGGCGATGTCATTAGCAAATCTCATCCCTTTGAAGGTGTACTGAACAACCTGTCCCGACGCTATCGGGAAACCGAATCCGATATGGTACGTGAGGATTTATCAAAGTATATCAATATGCAGGAATGCCCCGGCTGTGACGGTAGCCGTCTGCGACGCGATGCACGCCATGTCTATATTGATGAGCAAACTCTGCCTGAGATCGTCAAACTCTCCATCGGCGATAGCTGTGACTACTTTGATAACCTGAAACTAACCGGCAAACAGGGTGAGATTGCCGACAAGATTCTTAAGGAAATCCGCCTGCGACTAGAATTTCTGGTTAATGTAGGCCTGGATTACCTGTCACTGGAACGCAGTGCCGAAACACTCTCCGGTGGTGAAGCCCAGCGGATTCGCCTAGCCAGCCAGATCGGTGCCGGTTTAGTCGGCGTCATGTACATTCTTGATGAGCCCTCTATCGGCCTGCATCAGCGGGACAATGACCGTCTGCTAAAAACCCTGATCCATCTGCGTGACCTGGGCAATACTGTGATAGTAGTCGAACACGATGAAGATGCGATACGCTTGGCCGACTATGTTATCGATGTTGGCCCCGGTGCCGGGGTTCATGGCGGTGAAATTATTGCCCAGGGCACTCCCGCGCAGTTGATGGCATCAAAAGACTCAATCACCGCCGATTATCTGTCAGGCCGTCGCAGGATTGAAATCCCAACAACGCGTCATCAGCCAGATGGTCGCTGGCTGCAACTGCATGGCGCGTCAGGCAACAACCTCAATGATGTAGATCTGGACATCCCTCTGGGACTGTTGACCTGTGTAACCGGCGTATCAGGCTCCGGTAAATCAACCCTGATCAACAGTACTCTTTATCCAATTGCGGCCACCGAATTAAACAACGCCACTACCCTGACTGCTGCTCCTTACAAAGAGCTAAAAGGGATGGAACAGCTAGATAAGGTGATCGATATCGATCAGAGCCCTATCGGCCGTACTCCAAGATCCAACCCTGCGACTTACACTGGTATTTTCACCCCGATTCGAGAGCTCTTTGCCGGCACTCAGGAAGCCCGTTCCCGCGGTTATAAGCCAGGACGCTTTAGCTTTAACGTGAAAGGCGGACGCTGTGAAGCCTGTCAGGGTGATGGCGTGATTAAAGTAGAGATGCACTTTCTGCCGGATATTTACGTGCCCTGCGATGTGTGTAAGGGTAAGCGTTATAACCGGGAAACCCTGGAAGTTAAGTATAAAGGCAAGAGCATCCACGATGTACTGGCGATGACCGTCGAAGATGGCCGTGAGTTCTTTGAAGCTATCCCTGCCCTCTCCCGCCGCTTGCAGACACTGATCGATGTGGGCCTGTCCTATATTCGTCTCGGACAAGCCGCCACCACCCTCTCCGGTGGTGAAGCGCAACGGGTGAAGCTGGCAAAAGAACTCAGTAAGCGAGATACCGGCAAGACTCTATATATTCTCGATGAACCAACCACCGGCCTGCACTTCTACGATATTCAGCAACTGCTAAACGTACTCTACCGCCTGCGCGACCACGGCAATACTATCGTCGTCATCGAGCACAACCTTGATGTCATTAAGACAGCCGATTGGATTATCGACCTCGGCCCCGAAGGCGGCGTCCGAGGGGGTGAAATTATCGCCACCGGAACACCGGAAACGGTTGCAGAGATTAAAGGCTCTTATACCGGGGAATTCTTGAAACCAATGTTAGAGAAGGCTAAAAGCTAATACGTGACTAGAACGTCCCTTGCCAGTAGCTAGATAAGACGCAAAAAACAGAAAGGCTGATGCTTCGTGCACCGGCCTTTTTTATTGGGTGTGTGGCAGGATAAAACTCCACCTATGCGGAATCGATGTCAGTCTCAGAACAACTCTACAGCTTTTACAGGTGTAGATTGTTTCGTTGAAATTTTGATTTCGTTGAACATATCCTATCGGTACTGAAATTGGCTGGTCCCTTAGCACTACCTCGCAAACATCGCAGCTAATTAGCCCCATCTTTGTACTTCCAAGACAAAATTACGTGAGCGCGAATTATAGTGTGATTTGTTCTTTTGTCTGCATACAGATACACCAAAGTGGGTAACCGTCCATCATACGAAAGCCGCTAGAATACCGCTTTACGATATAAGCGCAAAGCAATAGTCAGCCCGCCGCTAGCTAGTTGCTAGAAGAACCATATGAGCTTGTAGGCTGATATGTCACGCATACGCAGGAAGGTCAGCTACAGGTCTAGTAAGCAGCACAGAAGCCATCGGAGTTTTCCAGACGAAAAAAAACCCGGCCGAAGCCGGGTTTTTATTGAGAATCGAAGAGTTTAATCTTCAGAATCTTCTACCGCTACAGCGTCAGCTGGACGG
>JAIBDA010000065.1 GCA_024679635.1 Amphritea sp.
AGTAATTTCAAGTTCACCAACGGCGTAGTCAGTAACCAGGATCTGCTTACCAAACTGGACGCCATCAGCCTGCGCGGTAAAGGTAAAGTAAGCCTGCCGGCGCAAAATATGGATTACCGTCTTGGCCTGACCATCGAAGAAAATCTGTTTAAGAAAACCTGTGCCGTCAATAACAACCTGGAAGGGGTTGAGTGGCCGGTCAACTGTAAAGGCAGCTTCGATACCGAACCGGCTAAGCTCTGTCGCCCTGATGCCAGCGTACTGAAAGAATTGCTCAAGCAGAAAGCCAAGAAGAAAATCGAAGGCGCGCTCATGGAAAAACTGGGTGGCGATAGTGGCAGCAAAACCGAAGGGGCCAAAAAACTGCTAAAAGGACTGTTCGGTAACTAATGACAGCTGCACAGTTCTCCCAAGCCGTGCTGATCTGGTTTGATCAGCACGGCCGTCACGACCTGCCCTGGCAGGCAAACAAAACCGCCTACTTCACCTGGCTCTCTGAGATTATGCTACAGCAGACTCAGGTCGCCACGGTGATCCCCTATTTTGAACGATTCCGGGAGCAGTTTCCTACGGTTGAAGCACTTGCGGCTGCCGATCAGGACGAAGTATTGCATCTCTGGACCGGACTGGGTTACTACGCCCGTGCCCGTAACCTGCATAAAACCGCAAAGATCATCAGCCAGGATTTCGGCAGCCAGTTTCCCGAAACGGTTGAAGAACTAGAACAACTTCCCGGCATCGGTCGTTCCACAGCCGGTGCAATTCTGTCGATATCCACCGGTAAACGGGCTGCGATTCTCGATGGTAATGTTAAGCGGGTATTAGCCCGCTACTATGCAATCAGTGGCTGGCCCGGTACCACTGAAAACATTAAACAGCTGTGGCATTACGCCGAACTAAACACCCCGTCTGAACGGGTGGCCGATTATACCCAGGCAATGATGGATATGGGGGCGACGCTCTGTACCCGAAGTAAGCCCACCTGCCTGCTTTGTCCACTGCAAAAAGGCTGTCAGGCTTATATGCTGGGCCGTGCAAATGAACTTCCAGAGCCTAAACCGAAAAAAGTCATACCGGTTAAACAGACCCTAATGCTGCTCATTCGAGATGAGCAGGGACAGGTCCTACTGCGTCAACGCCCACCAACAGGAATCTGGGGCGGCCTGTGGAGCCTGCCGGAAACCTCTGACCTGCGCGACGCCGCACAGGAAACCGGCCTGCCAATCGACCCTGACAGCGCCACACCGTTAGAACCGGTCAGACACACCTTCAGCCACTTCCATCTGGATATCACCCCGGTACAGGTCTCCCTGTTAGATAAAGAACAGAACAAAGACCTTACAAATCATGTCATGGAACAGCCTGCCACTCTCTGGTATAACTTGCACCAGCCACAGAAGGTCGGCCTGGCCGCCCCCGTGAAAAAATTACTGGGTAAACTAAAGAGCTAAGCTTCTAGACTAATAAAGAAGTATTTAGCAACGCTCAGAACAACGTTGGAGAAGAAGATGACTCGCACCGTAATGTGCCGCAAGTACAAAGAGGAACTGGAAGGGCTGGCAAATCCCCCTTATCCGGGCGCCAAAGGCCAGCTGGTATTCGATACCATTTCGAAAAAAGCCTGGACCGAGTGGACCAACCACCAAACCATGCTGATCAACGAGAAACACCTGAGCATGATGGACCCATCTACCCGTGAATACCTGCAGCAAGAGATGCAAAAGTTTATGGATGGCGAAGACTACGAGAAGGCAGAAGGTTACGTTCCGCCTTCTAAATAAGCGACTTGGCACTATCTGTGAAAAAAAACGATTAAATGCAGCGTGTTTGTTGACAGCGCCGCCTGAAATCAGTTTAATACGCACCTCGTGTTGCCCGGATAGCTCAGTCGGTAGAGCAGAGGATTGAAAATCCTCGTGTCCTTGGTTCGATTCCGAGTCCGGGCACCACTTCTCATTTAAGCCTTGCAGTCAAATGCAGGGCTTTTTTGTGTCTGAAATACCGCAGCTCGGAACAAGAACCCTATGCGATTATTCGTCGCTACTTTCATCGCCGTTCGGCCATCACCAAGTAGTAGCGATGTTGTAATGCGTAAATAATTGCACCAAGTCCTTTAATTAATTCTGACCCCATTGATTTCTGCCCCCCCGCTATGGAGATTGGCTCATCTGCCAGCCTTAACCACTACCACCTCAGTGCTTTAATCCATCTAAGATAGAGAGTCCGGTTGATAAATCTGCAACGCTTCAGCCCAGGTACTCCGAGGAGTTTCTCCCTGAGCCTGTATCGCTTCGGTGATAAAATCGATGAACACTTTCACCCTGGTGGGTAAATACTCCCTTTTGGCATAAAGGAGATATACCCCTGCGCCTGCTTGGCGCATGCTCGGGAATAGCGGCAGCAGGTCCGATCTGAGCCAGTTCCTGGCAATAAAATGAGGTATCTGAGTGAGCCCTAAGCCTTCTGCGCAGAGCTCAGCCATGGACTCACCATCATTCACGATAAAATTTCGATCGGGATCATATTCACTAATCCCCTCAGATTCCGGCATCCTAATCGGCAACAGCTTACCGGTTTGTTTAAAGCGAAAGCGAATCCATGAATGATCGTTGAATGCCTCTGGCCCACATGGAGCACCATAACGGTCTAGATAGGCCTTACTGCCACAAATTATATAGTCGATGGGGCTAAGCTGACGTGCGATTAATTGGCTGTCCTGAACCGAACCGGATCGAATCGAGACATCAATTCCCTGTTCAATAATGTCGACATAGGCATCATCGTAGTGGATATCGATGGTGATATTGGGATAGAGCCGGCAAAACTCCTTTAACAAGGGACGGATATATAGGCGGCCATAGGAGACCGGCACATTAAGCTTCAGGGTGCCCGATGGGGCGTCGTTCTGACTTTTTAAGGTCTCTTCGCACGCCATTAGTTCCCCCAGCACACGCCTGGCGGTGTTAGCGTATCGACGTCCCGCCGCAGTCAGATGCAGCTGCCGCGTAGACCGCTGAAAAAGCTGAATGCTTAAATCGCTCTCCAGGCGATGGATGGCTTTGCTTACCGTTGAGGGGTCTGCACCATAGGCCTTCGCGGCTGCGGCAAAACTGCCGCCATCCAGAGTGGCAATAAAAAAACGTAGAGAACGGATCTTATCCATAGGGGCGACGAAAACTCTATTCATGAACTTTATTCATTATAGTTAATGTAGAGCGGCCCTTCAATCACGACTCTGTCTCAATATAATGGTTTTTAACAACTTTAAGCTCCAATAGCGAGGTAATAACGATGAGTACAAACAGGCTAATAACTCCGATACGCTCACTGATAGCGACGCTGATCATGCTCTTCGCGGTGGCTACCGCTGCTGAAGCGGCTGATAAGCGAATCGGTATTCTGGTCTATGACGGGGTTCTCACCTCAGATGTCACGGCGCCCTTGGAGGTCTTTGGCGTCGCGAGCCGGCTCACCTGGTTCAGCGATTATGAAGCAATCACAATTTCAGTATCAGACCAGAAAACCATCACCACCGAGGAGGGGTTGAAAATTGGTGTTGATGCCTGGATAGGGGATGCCCCCGAACTGGACGCTCTTATTGTGACGTCCAGCTACGATATGGCCCCCCTAATCGAGAACAAGGCTCTAATCCGCTTTATTAAAACAGCCTCAGGGGAAGCTGATTGGATGGCCAGCAACTGCTCAGGAGCCTATCTGCTAGCTGAGGCAGGTCTCCTAGACGGCAAAAAAGCCACAACCTGGGCCGGCGGTGAAGCCGACCTGCAAAAAGACTATCCCGCAGTGGATGTACAGGTGAACCAGAACTTCGTTGTTGATGGCAGGATCATAACCTCGAATGGCAGCTTGGTGAGCTATCAAGCTGCTCTCAAGTTACTTCACCTTATGAGCTCGGAATCCAAGGCACAGGAAGTGGCGGATACCCTGCAATATTCACGTTTTTCCACCAAACCGTTTTAAGTGGCGTTGAATAAAACTTAAATGAACACGGGCTATAGGGTCAGATCTCACAATGCACATTCAGCAATATAATTCGAGGCGTGAAACGTGATACCTGGCCCCATCATGCTGATGGCCGTCAAGGTCATCGATGCTGGTGCTTCCAACAATACCAGCGTACAAAAAATCCAATAATTTAAAAGGATGTGCACGAAAACAAGGTGATTTGTAACCAACAGGGTCGGAGTGTTTGATTCTTAGAACTCACGTGGAGTATCTATTGGCACCCCCCTAATTTCCCTTCTGCGCAGCTGAGCACTGGGACTTGGAAAAAGAATAGAGCGAGGACGGTTTGGCGCTGCTTCTAAGTGAAAGGCGCCCAGCATCATCTGCTGTTATGTGGCGGCAATGGCAGAGAGCATTAACCCGCCCCCCACTGTAGAAAGCAGGAACACAATACCCAGATACAATGCCCCCTAACAACAATTCATGTGCGCGCTTAGCCACACTTAGAATCACCGCAGCTAAGGCAGGTCGCGCAACCATCCATTAATATAGCGGCTTTGGTATGACATTTATTGCACAACTGGGCGTTAGCAGGAAAGCCGCCGTTATCGTCATTCACGGCACTGTTACTCACTAGCTCTTTCTGAGTAGCATTCCTTCGGTCAAACTCAGCGCGCTTTTCATCAAGAATTTTTTGTTGATGAGGATCTATTGATTGATCTTTTATTAAACCGATCATTCTTAGATGGTTCTCAATTGATTCACCAATTTCGGCGACTAATGAGGGCATGAACTTACCGCCTTTTTTAAAGTAGCCGCCTTTAGGGTCGAATACCGCTTTTAGCTCTTCAGCCATAAAGGTGACATCGCCACCTTTACGAAATACAGCTGAAATGACTCGCGTAAGTGCCACCACCCACATGAAGTGGTCCATATTCTTGGAGTTAATGAATATTTCGTACGGATGACGTTGTTCGTGCGGTGTATCTTGATTGAGCACGACATCATTTATGGTGATGTACAACGCATGTTCAGACATCGGGGTTTTTATTTTATAGGTTGAGCCCATAAGAAAGTCTGGGCGGCTCAGGTTCTCATGTACCGTTTCCAGGCACGGCTCAGCCTGCTTCTCTGGCTTATGCTCTGCTGCTTTTATCGCGGCCTGTGCTTCGACGGTATCGAGGGCGGTAATTACTTTATAACTAGTGATGGCCTGGTCAATTTTTATGACCGTTTTCTGTTCTGTTGATGGCATTTTACTGTCCTCTTTGCTGCTTACTTCTGACCGTTTTTCATAAGATCGCAGTCAGTATTTATGTGCAGTTGCAAACTTCAATATTGATTTAATAATCTAAACATCTGATATATAACGTTAATATTAAAATTTACCGTAGTAGCCTTCTTTTAGTGCATCAAATAGATTAGCCGCTGTGTGTGACTCGCCATCGTATTCAACCTCATCATTCCCTTTTAATTCTACGGTGCTGCCATCTGCCAGCGTAAACTCGTACAGGGTATTTTCCAGGTCTTGCTCTTTTACCAGTACACCTTGGAAAGCCTCAGGATTAAAACGAAAAGTAGTACAACCTTTTAGACCTTGCTCATACGCATAAAGGTAAATATCTTTGAACTCATCATAAGGATAATCGGTGGGTACATTGGCGGTTTTGGATATTGAGGAATCTATCCATTTTTGAGCTGCTGCCTGTATATCGACATGTTGCTTTGGATGAATATCATCAGCACAGATGAAATAGTCGGGAAGCTGTTGCTCTGTGTTATCGCTGTAAGGCATGGCCTCTGCATTAATCAGATGGCGATACGCTAGAAGTTCATAAGAGAACACATCGACTTTCTCTTTAGATTTTTTCCCTTGGCGAATGATATTGCGTGAGTAGTGATGCGCAAAGCTCGGCTCAATACCATTACTGGCGTTGTTGCCTATTGATAGTGCAATGGTTCCTGTGGGTGCTATGGAACTATGGTGGGTAAATCGGCAGCCATGCTCTGCTAATTGCTTAACCAGCTCAGGTTCACTTTTAGCTATCTTTTGCATATAGCGGCTATAACAGGCGTGAAGTACTTTACCTGTCACTGAATCCCCTGCTTTATAACCATCATCGAGCATCTCGGGGCGTTTGCGTAACATCTCGCCAGTGACTTCAAACTGTTCTTCCATAATGGGTGCGGCGCCCTTCTCTTTTGCCAAATCAAGGCCTGCGCGCCAACCAGTAATGGCCAATTCTTTAGTCACTTGTTCAGTAAAGGTAACTGATGCGGCATCACCGTACTGCATTTTAAGCATGGTAATAGTGGAGCCTAGCCCGAGGTAGCCCATACCATGGCGGCGCTTATGATTAATTTCATGACGCTGTTCTGCTAAAGGTAACCCGTTGATTTCTACAACGTTATCCAACATACGGGTAAAGATAGTCACAGTACTTCTAAAACTGTCCCAATCAAAGCAAGCCTGGTTAGTAAATGGATCTAGTACAAACTTGGTCAGGTTAATAGAACCGAGTAAACAGCTACCATAAGGCGGTAGTGGTTGTTCTCCGCAGGGATTCGTTGCGCGGATATTTTCACAGAACCAATTGTTATTTTGCTCATTTACCTTGTCGATTAGAATAAAGCCGGGCTCAGCAAAGTCGTATGTGGAACTCATAATGGCGTTCCATAGGTGTGTGGCTCTGACCGTTTTACTGATTTTGCAAGCCACCAGCCCTTCACTATTAGTGATATAACCTTGTTGAATCGGCCACTCTCGCCATAAGACTTGTTGGGAGTCAGCAAGATCGATGTTATCTCGTTGCTGTTCTTTTTCAGTCATTGGAAATGCCAGCGGCCAGTCATTATCTGCATTGACGGCATGCATAAACTGGTCGGTAATGAGTAATGACAGGTTGAACTGCCGTAAGCGCGCATCTTCGCGTTTGGCTTTAATAAATTCGAGTACATCAGGATGGCCCACATCAAAGGTTGCCATCTGCGCACCGCGCCGCCCACCCGCTGAAGAGACGGTAAAACACATACGATCAAAGATATCCATAAAGGACAAAGGCCCAGAGGTATAAGCCCCAGCACCTGATACAAAGGCATCTTTTGGCCGCAAGGTAGAGAACTCATAACCGATCCCACAACCGGCTTTTAAGGTGAGCCCGGCCTCATGGTTCTTACCCAGGATGTCATCCATGGAGTCGTAGATAGTACCCGATACGGTGCAGTTTATTGTTGAGGTTGCAGGTTTGTGTTGCTGTGCTCCCGCGTTGGAAATAACCCGACCAGCAGGAACAGCGCCATGGCGTAACGCCCATAAAAATTGCTGATTCCAATG
>JAIBDA010000047.1 GCA_024679635.1 Amphritea sp.
AAGGTGAGATTGATTATGATGCGAGCCTGAACCTGGAAACCGTTAAGAGCACCAGTACAGAAGGTGATAGTGATACCCTGACTCTGGGTGGCACTAGTGGTGACAGCAATATCGTTATCGGTGGCGCAGGTAGTGATACCGTTATCACTGGTCACGGTGAAAGCATGGTGCTGGGTGACAATGGTGAGCTGCTGTTCAGTAACGCTATCCTACAGTCCATGGATACTCAGGATACCTCAGCGAGTACGGGTGGTGCTGATAAGATCACTATGGGTGATGGAGATCATGTCGCCATGGGAGGGACGCATGGTGATACGATTATCTCCGGCACAGGTGATTCTATTCTGGTTGGTGATAATGGTACTGCAACCTTTGCCGCTGACGGAAAGCGAATCCGGGTAATTAGTGAACTAAGTACGCTTGGTGGCGACGATATTATCTCTGCTACTGATGGCGATAATATGGTTCTGGGTGGTATCGGTAATGACCGAATTACTACCGGTGCTGGTGCAGACAGGGTCTTTGGTGATAACGGTCAGCTTGATTATCTCAATGGTATTCTGAACCGTGTTGAGATTACCGATACATCTGAAGCAACTGGTGGTGTTGATACCATTGAAGCAGGTGATGGCGATAATATCGTCTTTGGTGGTACTCATGGCGATGATATCGACTCAGGCACGGGCAACAGCATCCTGATGGGTGATAACGGTTTTGTTCAGTTGAACGATGCCGGAGACCTGCGCATTGAGGTAGTTAGTGAAGTGAGTGCTCTTGGGGGTAATGATGATATTAACGCTCGGGGCGGCAATAACCTGGTATTCGGTAGTGTTGGAGATGACCGTATTCAGACTGGAAACGGTGATGATGTGATCTTTGGTGATAACGGCCTTCCAATCTATGTGAATGGCTTGCCGGATAGTTATCGCACTACAGATACTACGATGGCTACCTCAGGCGACGATACTCTGTTCGGCGGAGGTGGTGATGACCTTATCTTTGGTGGCCTGGGTAATGAGGTTGTGTATGCTGGAACGGGTGATGACAAGATCGTAGGTGATCTTGGTCAGGCTGACTTCAATTCGGGTGATGCGGACCCTACAACTCTGGATGAGTTTTATAGTACTGACTCTGATATCGGCGGAACTGATGAAATCCATGGCGGCGCTGACAATGATATTATCATTGGTGGAGCGAAAGATGATCAGCTATATGGCGACGAAGGTGATGACTTCATCTCCGGTGACGGTGGCTTAGCGGTCTACTCTTTTGGTCAGATAGTTCAGGTTGAAGCTGCAGAGTTCTTTATCGGGGGTGACGATCTATTAGATGGTGGCCCGGGTAATGACATTATGTTTGGTGGTTTTGGCGATGATCTTTTCTACGGAAACCTGGATGAGGATGCGATGGCCGGTGAATATGCACGAGCTGAGATCGATTCTTCTACCGGTTCGTTTGAGAGAGGTGTGTTCGTTGTTCGTTTAGGACAAGGAAATCTGGATATTATTGCCAGCACCCAGTTTGGGCTATATAACAACAAACTGACAGGTATAGGCTTCACTCCTCTGGCAATGCTGACGCCACTTAATCAGTTGAGTTATGATGACAGCACAGGTTCCGGTGTTTATTCAGACAATTTGACGCGCCATCACGCAAGTAGCCTGGGCAATAGCTCATTCAAAGCTGGTAAAGTGCTTGGTCAGCTTCCGGCAACAAATGCTGGTGATGATGATGGAGAAGAAGAGGCTTGCTTTGATCCTGAAAATGGAATGTCGATAGAGTGTCCGGTTGAAGAGCCTGTCGCTACTGACGCTATCGAGACTCAAGAGGCTGCGACTGAACAGCCTATTATCGAGGAAGGCACACACACTGGTGACCAACCAGTTGAAACTGAAGTCATTGAAGGGCAATCTGAAGAGACTCAAAATGAAGGCGATCAGCCTGTACCAGTTGATGAAAGTGCTAAAGCCGGAACAGCCGCTGCAATTGCAGCCCTGGCTGGTTGGAAGCTGGCGAGTGGAGAACGTAATACCGGAAGCAAGCTCTCAGCAAAAGGCTTCAGTGAGCTTCGCCATCAGCAACGACGAGTGAAACGTTGGGATGAAACAACCCAGCGCTTTATTGAGACTGAAGCGCATAAATCTGTTACAGCTAAAGACTGGCAGCAGGCACTTAAAAATACGACCAAACACTAACAGTAAGGAACGGAAATGGCTGATAAAGAGAAAAAGGTACAAGGTCCAACTATTCGTTGGGACGATTCAAAAATGACAAGTACCTACGCTAATGTGTGCAACGTATCCAGCACCCGCGAGGAGATCACGCTGTTGTTTGGTCTTAACCAGGCTTGGAATGCACAACAGAAGCAACTGACTATCGAGCTGTCTGATCGAATCATTCTAAACCCTTATGCAGCAAAGCGTATGGCTAACCTGTTGAATAATGTTTTGTCTCAGTACGAAGAACGTTTCGGTGAGATTGGTCAGGGCAACCCTGAAGCAGAAGCAGCGGCGAAGACTGAGAGCCACTAACTTTTCTGTGCTAATAGGCTGTGCCCGGTTTATCCGGGCATAGCTGTTTATATAACCTGCCGAAAAGTTCTATTTCATGCAGCTAGATTCTGAATCAAATAACGATCAGCTCCGCCAGGCCTGGGTACAATTTAGTGGCGCTGAGAGCTATAACGACTATTGTCAGTTTTGGCTTGAGCTAATGTGTACCCGTATTGGTGGCGTCACTATGGCCGCGTTGGTTTTAGAAAGCGGGGATGCAGGCTTTTTACCAACAGCAGTCTGGCCTGAAAAAAGTGAGCCCGATGATGAGTTCACCGCCCTGATTGAAGAAGGTATTGAGGAAGCGGCTGGTTTGGTTCACTCCCTGGCTTCAGGAAGCTATGGCGTGGCGTTTCCTATTCGCCTGGATGATGAGCTTGTTGGCGTTGTTGCTTTGACACTTAATGTACCTCATATCGTTTTACCTGAGGTAATGGAACAGATTCAATGGGGGAGTGCCTGGATTGAGTTATTGGTGCGGCGCCAGCAAGGTAAAGAGAAAAATGAGCAGTTTGATCGGTTATCTGGTGCTGTAGATCTCCTTTCCGGGGTTCTGG
This sequence comes from Amphritea sp., assembly GCA_024679635.1. Next base: position 3,110 of record JAIBDA010000047.1, read on the forward strand.
GTGAGGAAAGATTCCAACCTTCTGCATTGCGTTTTGTTAATGAGCTGGCTGCTGCTTTTGGCTGTGACAGGGTGAGCTTTGGTTTAACAAAAAGTCGCCAGGCGGAAGTGATTGCTCTGTCTCATAGTGCCCAGTTCGGTAAAAAAATGAATCTTATCAGACGTTTATCTGGCGTCATGGATGAGGCGATTCTGCAACGGGGCGTGATTAACTACAATTTCGCGGGTGCGGCTGACAGTCAGTTAGTGCAACGAGAGCATTCACAGTTTTCCCAATCCGGTGGTAATGGAAATATCCTGACTATACCGTTACATAGCGGTGAAGATTATTTTGGTGCCGTGACGCTTGAAAGAGCTGTTAGCCAAGCTTTTGATGAGGATGAAGTAGGCCGGATTTGTAGTGTTGTTGCGCTCTCCAGCGAAGTGTTACGGAATAAAGAGAAGCAGGATAGCAGCTGGTATCGGCATCTCTATCGCTCTACCCAGACTCAGCTTGGTCGTTTACTGGGTGCGGGTTATTTGGGCCGTAAACTGTTATTGATTAGTACTGCTCTTGTCTGTTTGTTTTTTGTTTTTGCTATGGGGACCTACAGAGTTGCTGCGGATAGCCAATTGGAAGGAGAAGTACGTCGGGCAATCGTAGCCCCTTTTGATGGCTATCTTGATGATGCGTTGGTGAAAGCAGGAGACAGGGTGCGTGCCGGTGAAGAGATGAGCCGGATGGACGACCGGGATCTCACTTTGGAAAAACTCGGTTATCTCAGTGCTCAAGCCAAATTACAAAGACAGTATGAAGAAGCGGTTGCACAAAGAGACCGGGCCGAAGCTAAAGTATTACAGGCTCAGCTGGATCAAAGTAGAGCACAACTGGACCTGGTTGAAAGTAAGCTGCAACGGACCCGATTGAAAGCACCTTTCGATGGCCTTGTTGTGAGCGGAGATCTGAGCCAGCGGTTAGGCAGTTCGGTTGGTCAGGGTGAGCTTTTATTTGAAGTTGCGCCTCTGGATAACTACCGGGTGATTCTTTGGATTGATGAACATCGGATGTTAGATGTAACTGAAGGGCAGCAGGGTAAGCTTGTGCTTAACTCACTGCCAGAACAAAGCTTTAACTTCTCCCTTAGCCGTGTCACCCCCGTAACGGAGGCGAGGGACGGCGGGAATTATTTCCGTGTAGAAGCAGAACTACTTGATCCTTCTCCTCTATTGCGGCCGGGGATGGGTGGTGTAGCAAAAATTGAGATCGATGAACGCCATTTGATCTGGATCTGGACCTACCCTTTAATACAGTGGATTAAACTAAAACTCTGGTCCTGGTTGCCTTAATGTCGACCTCGCTGTTTAGCCCATTCTGGCATCGGGTCGCAGCAGTTAAGCCCCGGCTGCGTTCTCATGTCGAGATTAATCGGCATGTTTACCGCGGTGATGTGTGGTATGTGATACAGGATGATGCCAGTGGGCGTTATCATCGCTTCACACCGCAAGCATATGCATTAATCGGTTTAATGGATGGTCAGCAGAATCTGGATAAGATCTGGCATAGTGCGGGTGATCAATTAGGTGATGATATGCCCTCTCAGGACGAGGTGATTCAGTTGTTGTCGCAGCTCTATCGAGTTGACCTGATTCAGACTGATGTCATCCCTGATATAACCGAAACGGCTAACCGCCGCGCTAAGGATAAGCGTAACAAAAAGTTGGCAATGGTGAAGTCACCGCTGGCTGTTAAAATTCCATTGCTTGATCCCGAACCTTTTCTTAATCGCACAGCAGGCCTTAGCCGTTGGTTGTTTAATCCTATTACCGGGTTGATTTGGCTCTGGTGTGTGGGTTGGGCGCTTATGCAGACTGGCTATCACTGGGATGAGCTAACCAATAATCTGGCAGACCGGGTCTTTGCTACTGAAAACTTGTTTTTGATCTGGCTTGTTTATCCGGTAGTTAAGCTAATTCATGAATTTGGTCATGCTTACGCCTTAAAGCGTTGGGGAGGGGAGGTACATGAAATGGGGGTTATGTTCCTTATTTTCATGCCTATACCTTATGTAGATGCATCCTCCTCAGCTGCGTTCCGGAGTAAATATCCCCGCATGATGGTTGCCGCAGCGGGTATTATTGTTGAAGCATTTATCGCAACGGTTGCAATGGCCGTTTGGGTATATTCCGAACCCGGTTTAGTGCGTAGTCTGGCGTTTAATACATTATTGATAGCTGGCGTCTCTACGTTGCTTTTTAATGGTAACCCATTGCTACGATTTGATGCCTATTATGTATTGGCTGACTACCTGGAAATCCCTAATCTCGCATCCCGGGGTAACCGTCAGGTAGCCTATCTGTGTAAGAAGTACTTGTTGGGTCAGGAACACGAAGAGTCGCCCGCATACTCGCAGGGAGAGGCGCGTTGGTTGCTTATTTATTCGGTGGCGAGTTTTGTCTATCGAGTATTTATCACCATTACCATTGTACTGTTTGTAGCCAGTGAACTCTTTTTTATTGGTATTCTTCTGGCGATGTTGTCTCTTTATAATATGTTTGGTAAGCCTTTGTTTAGCATGGTTAAATATCTCTTTATGGATAGAAATATGGCACAGAAAAGAGGGCGGTCTGCACTGGTTACTATCGGTGTTCTGGGATTGTTAGGGGTGCTGCTGTTTGCCATCCCTGTACCACGGATGACTTTGGCTCATGGCGTTTTCTGGGCTCCGGAGTCGTCTAGATTAATGGTTGGAAGTAATGGTTTCTTAGAGGAGATAAAAGTTACTTCCGGTTCACAGGTTCAGGCGGGTCAGACGCTATTTGTCAGTACGAATGAAGAACTGGAATCTCAGCTTAATAAGACTGCTGGCCGGATTAAAGAACTGCTGGTTCATTATCGGACGGCTGTGGCTGATGTGCGTCAGAATGAAGCCGGTATTATTCAAGAGGAGATTCGTCAGGCGAGGGCTGAGTTGTCCCGAGCGCTTGAAGAAAAGCGTGCGTTAGTGATGAACAGTCCTGCAACTGGAGTGTTTCAGTTAGCGATGCCGGTTGATCCTATGAGTCGCTATCTTCCCCGGGGGACATTGATGGGTTATTTACTGCAACCTGGTGATTATCGGGTCCGTGCCGTTGTAGGACAGGATGATGTAGCTGCTATACGTGATGACTTACAGCGAGTAACCGTTAAGGTTTCTGAAGATATTGATACCACTATCCAAGCGACTCTGGTGGGGGAGGTGCCAAGCGCACAGAAAGAATTACCCAGCGCGGCACTTTCTGTTGATGGCGGAGGGTTGTTTGCACTTGATCCTCAATCGCAGGATCGACCGGAAGCATTTGACCCTGTTTTTCAGTTTGATATTCAAGTTAGTAATATGCCGGTATCAAGAATCGGAGAGCGGGTGTATGTCCGTTTTGAACACACCCCAGAACCGATTGGTTTTCGGATCTACCGTCAGGTTCGTCGTACGCTTCTGCGAGAGTTGGAGTTCTGATGATCAGAACCGCAAACCATGCTCCGGCAGATTATCGGCATAGGCCGGAACGGCCGGTTGTTGATCTTGATTGGTTAGAGCGTATGCAGCGTCGTTTGATAGGGCGTTTTGAACTGCATCCCTGGCGTTTAAAATTACGTCAGAAGCGTTTTCTTGCTGCTGTAAGATCCCAGAGTAAAAATATTGAAAGCCGGGATGAAAATGAATTGTTACAACGTGCAAGAGAGTTGGGTGGACTCATTCGTCAGCAAGGCTTTCAGGATCGATTACTCGCCGAGCAATTTGCGATTATTCGGGAGATGTCTGGTCGTATATTGGGCATGCGCCACTTTGATAGCCAGTTAGTCGGTGGCTGGATTATGGTGCAGGGGCGTATCGCAGAGATGAAAACCGGTGAGGGTAAAACCCTGACAGCGGTATTGCCTGTTATTTCAGCGGCTCTAGCTGGGCTGCCTGTTCATGTAATAACCGTTAATGATTACCTTACCGAGCGTGATGCTGAAGAGATGGAACCTCTTTATCAGCAATTTGGCTTGTCGTTAGGGGTTATTGTTCATGAGATAGATCTGCCTGGAAGAAGGGTCGCTTATCAGAGTGATATTGTCTATATCACCGGTAAGGAACTGGTATTTGATTATTTGCGGGATCAGATGAAACTGCCCCACAAGCAACCGATCAGGATGCAGGTAGCATCACTGCATAGCACGCGTGTTGAATCTCAGTTACAGCTAAGAGGGCTTCATTTTGCTTTGGTAGATGAAGCCGATTCCGTTTTAATTGATGAATCCCGTACGCCGCTGATTATTTCGGGTACTCAGGGTAACGAGGAAGAGCAGGCCTTTATTGAAACAGGCTGGGAGCTGTCTTTTCAGCTACAGGAAGAGACTGATTTTCTGGTTAATAAAGATCGGCGTGAAATTGATCTGACTGAGCAGGGACGTAAAACACTACAGTATTTGAGTCATGAATTTGGTCCGCTTTGGAAAGGCTCAATACGCCGTGAAGAGATAATTCAAAAGGCCCTTTTGGCCCGGTTTATCTATAAATTAGATAAAGATTATCTGGTGCGAGAGGGTAAGGTTGAACTTATTGACCCGCTTTCTGGTCGGGTGATGGAAGGGCGTTCCTGGGAGAAAGGCCTGCATCAGATGGTCGAGTTAAAAGAGGACTGTGAACTTACGGAGCAGCGTATTACGCTGGCACGAATTAGCTATCAGAACTTTTTTCGTCGGTATTTACATATTTCGGGCATGACAGGTACGGCCTGGGAAGTTAGAGATGAGCTTTGGCGGGTATATCACCTAGCGGTATCGCCTGTGAAACCTAATAAGAAAGAGCGGCGGGTCCAGCTTGCATCACGAGTTTTCAAAGAAAGTAATGCCCGCTGGGAAGCTGTTGCAGAACGTTGCAGAGCGTTAGTTAAACAAGATCGGGCTGTATTAATTGGTACCGCATCTGTTGCAGAGTCTGAGATAGCCAGTGAGTACCTGAAACAGTCGGGTCTCGCTCACAAAGTTCTCAGTGCAAAACAGGATAAGGAGGAAGCTGATATTGTCGCAGAGGCGGGTCAGCCTGGAAGGGTTACAGTTGCAACCAATATGGCGGGGCGGGGAACGGACATTAAGCTATCGTCTTTAGTAGAAGAGGCTGGCGGGCTGCATGTTATTCTTACAGAGCATTATGAATCCAGCCGGGTTGACCGACAGCTGGCAGGGCGTTGTGCACGACAGGGTGATCCGGGTAGTTTTGAAATGCTGCTCAGTCTGGAAGATCAGCCAATAAGGTCTATTCGAGGGAAGAGCCTGTTACCGACCTGTCGTAGTTTAGGTGTTAGCAGTGTTGCGGGGCAGAAAGCCGCGTTAAGTCTCTTGCGCGCGGAGCAGCAATTTGTCGAGCGGCAGAACTATCTGGCCAGACAGTCGACCCTTGAGTATGATCAGAAGCAGAAAGAACTATTAGCCTTTTCAGGAACAGTAGATTAATGATCAGATCTCTTACCCTAATAGCCGTATTAGCGTCAGGCAATGTCTTGGCTGTTACTGAGTCTGAAGCAGAAAAGCTATTAACTGAACCGTTGGAACCATCTGGTCTGCATACCGATGATGGAGCGTTAGCAGATGCGAGCCCCCGGGATCGGGCGCCGGCAACAGATTGTCTGTTAACGCCGAGTGTTGATGCCAGTATTGCCAGCCCTGTGGTGGGTGTAATAGAGAGGGTGAGGGTTAGGCGCGGTGACCTGGTGAAAAAAGGGCAGGTGCTAGTGCAACTCAGAGCCGAGGTGGAACGATCAACCTTGAAGTTGAACCAGGCTCAGGCGGATTACGGTAAACGTACAATTCAGCGGAATATTGAACTGTATGAGCGAAATCTGATTTCAGAGCAAGAAAAAGACGAGATTATTATGAATAACCGTCTTTATGGGTATGAATTGGCACAGACTAAAGCTGTGCTGGGCCAGAAAACGATTCGTAGCCCTATCAGCGGGGTTGTGGTGGATACTTTTCTTGATCCCGGTGAATATGTCGGAGAGGAACCAATTCTTCAGGTAGCCCAGCTGAACCCTCTGTATATAGAGGCAGTGGTGCCGGCCCGTTATTTTGGCGAAATCGTTCAGGGTCATGTCGCTGAGGTTACTCTGGAAGAGCCACTTGAAAGCCAGCATCAAGCGAAAGTTACTATTGTTGACAGGGTGCTTGATGCTGCGAGTGGTACTTTCGGTGTTCGATTGACGTTAGATAATCCTGAGTATCTGCTCCCTGCGGGTTTGAAATGCAGTATTCGTTTCGATCTTAAGCGGTAATAAATTATTGCGGTGGTATAATTCGGCCATCTTCAGTACGTATTGCGAATAGGTCATGAAAGAGATTATCTTGCTTAACATCTCCGGTCAGGATAAACCGGGGGTTTCCTCCTCAATTACCAGTACACTTGCCCAATTTGATATCGATATTCTCGATATCGGTCAGGCGGTTATTCATAACACCCTGTCATTAGGGATCCTTATCGGAGTGCCAGAGGAAGCTGAAGCGTCCAGCTTGTTACGGGATGTGCTGTTCAAAGCTCATGAGATGGATATGAATATCCGCTTTGAGCCGGTCACCCCCAGTGAATATGAAAGCTGGGTGGGCGCGCAGGGTAAATCCCGTCATATTATCACGCTGCT
>JAIBDA010000084.1 GCA_024679635.1 Amphritea sp.
AATTTAACAACGGTTGCCTCAACCTCAGTACCGCCATCAACCCGGATAGTGATTGAAGATCCCGGTTGACTGTCTGCAACATCAGCAAAAGCTAACCCGATAATCCCCTGACTCGTTGGTGAGAACTCACAGGAGGTTATATTGCCTGCAATTTTCTCCCCCTTGATAACAAGGTGTCCTTCTTCAGGTTTCGGACTGTCTGCTGGCAGAGTGAAACCCACCAGTTTACGGGTTTGCGGTTGGGCCATCACAATATCAACTGAACGGCAGCCGATAAAGAATGGCTTTTTACGATTCACAGCCCAGGTCATATCCAGCTCCCCGGGGTGACTCATGCCATCAGTATCCTGACTGATGATCACATGCCCTTTTTCCAGTCGAAGCAGTCGTTGTGTCTCCACACCGAAGGGCCTGATATCAAAGGCTTTACCCGCTTCCATCAGTGCATCCCAAAGCGCTTCACCATAACGAGTTGGAACATGTATCTCGTAACCCAACTCACCAACAAAGCCAACCCGTAACAAACGTGCAGGTATACCCGCCACCTTACCTTCGCGGTAAGCCAGGTACGGGAAACCTTCCGGGGACAGATCAACCCCTTCTGCCAGAGTTTCCAACACCTTTCGAGCATCAGGGCCGGCCAGATTCACAGCCGCAAACGCTGAAGTAACATGAAGAATATCAACATCCAGGCGCCACTGAGCGTTCCACTTGGTCATGTCACGATACACCCGTTCTACGCCACTCGTGGTTGCGGTGACATAGAAGTGATTTTCACTGATGCGACAAGCCACACCATCATCAATGACAACACCGTGTTCATTGGTCAAAACCGCATAACGGGTTTTACCCACGGGTTGTTTAAGAAATGCGAAGGTATAAATGCGATTCATAAACTCTGCAGCATCAGCACCACGGATCTCGATTCCTCCCAGGGTACTGACATCAATCAGGCCTACTTTTGAGCGGACATGCAGCGCCTCTTCCTGAATACAACGGTCCCGATCAACGCTTTCACCATAAAAAGCAGGACGTCGCCAATTGCCTGCCGGAATCATTTTCGCCCCAAGCTCGAGGTGACGATAATGCATCGCCGTCAGTCGTCTTGGATCAAAGATACGCCCCGCCACATGGGCCAGTTTCTCTGGTGCGAACGGTGGACGCGCAGTAGTAACACCGGTTTCAGTGACCGTTCTGTCAGTAGAGTTTGCTACCAATCTTGCCGTTGGCAGTGCCGAATGCCGACCTTGCGAAGGTCCCATTCCTACGGTTGAAAAACGTTTTACCAGCTGTACGTCCCGATATCCCAGGCGAGTAGCATTAACAATGTCTTTTGCCTGAAGATCTTCATCATAATCAACAAAGTCTTTACCTTTTGGATGACTGAAGATCGGCCAACTGAAATTAGGCTTAGCCGTACAGACAATTGGAGACTCAGCGGCATCACCGAAACCCAGACTTTTTAACGAACGAATGGCTGCGTTTTCACCATCTTGCAGCACCGCTTCCAAAGTGTGTAAGCCGTTGACAGAACCCGCGATCTGTAACCCCTGAGGTAGCCCAGAAAGCGTAAACTTTGCCGCCTCATCGTCATACTTCAGTTGTCCACCCGCCTGACAAAGCAGTTGATAAGCCGGCATATAGCCCGCTGACATACAGAGCAGATCACAATCAATAGTTTGACCCGTTGGACCCACCTCACCCTGAGATACGATAGAGCGGATATCTACGCCGCGAATATGTTTATTTCCTTTAGTAGGTAACGCTTCATACACAGTCGCATTCTGAATAACCCTGATGCCTTTCTGCTTCAGAGTACCGAGCAATTCAGGATAGGGATGCGTTTGCCTCATGTCGACGATGGCAGCCACCTCAACCCCATTATCCATCAATTCAAGGGCGGTAAAATAACCGTCATCATTACCGGTTAACACCACCGCTTTACTGCCTGGCTTTACTGCGTACAGTTTCATCAAGCGGGTAACGGCGCTACAGAGCATGATGCCGGGCAGGTCATTATTACGGAACACCACATGCTGCTCATAAGCACCCGAGGCAACAATGCACTCCTTAGCACGGAGTTTGTACATCCGCTTACCCTGAATAAGCGGCAGGTAATTCTCGGTAAACCAGGCGTTACACACCGTATCGGTCATCACATCGATATTTGGGTGTGCAGATACTTTTGCGATCAGATCCGTACGCAATTTATCCGCTTGCTGTCCCGCTATATCAAAACGGTTATAAGTTAAGGCACCACCCAGCAAGGGCATCTCCTCAACCAATATAACCTTTGCACCAACCTCTGCGGCTTTAAGTGCAGCACTTAAACCGGCAGGGCCTGAACCTACAACGACCAGATCAGTAAAGAGATATTTTTTGTCGTAGTACTCCGGTTTAAAATCCAGATCCAGTTTACCCAGCCCGGCTTTTTCGCGGATAAAGCTTTCCCATTTATCCCAGACACCCATCGGCTTAAAGAAGCTACGATAGTAAAAACCAACCGGCATGAAGCGGCTAAAGCGTCCCAGATACGCGTCCTTATCGCCATCCAGAGAACCGTTGTAGTTCTGCCCCTCAATCTGCACGCCTTCGCTAATCGATTCACGATCAGCCAATACGTTGGGCTCTCCACCCAGTTGCACTAGCGTATTAGCATCCTGTCCAGCCATGGTTAAAGGCGCACGCGGGCGGTGATACTTAAAAGACCGGGACATCAGCCAGCGCTGATTCGACAGTAGCGCACTGGCAATAGTGTCACCCTCAAATCCGCTATATTTCTGGCCCTCAAAGCTGAATGATACTGGCTTTTCTCGATCAACCAGTAAGCCCATCGGAGCGCTAAGACGCATATCGCTACTCATACTGTCATCTCCTCAGGCTTGCTCTCAGCCTTTGCAGTAAATTCGACCCTCTTGTTAAAGATTTCAGAGGGATCATAGGTGCGTAAAATTTCATCACTGCCGGTATGACGCTCAGCAATAAACCAGTAACCCGAAGGTGAGTGATACCACCACTCTGTTACTACACCGATCAGATTATCTGTATAGAACACGTAATCAGCCCACTCTTTATCCGAACAGTTATTCGGATCGGGCATCTCACGTACCTCACCTCCGTGAACAAATTCACTGCTATTTCGTAGTCCATTCAGAGGACAATTGATCATCTTCATCGCTTACACCTCATCAATGGCTCGCCGCCGTCGCGCCCATCTCATTAACTTGTCGGAAGGAATCAAAACGAGCCATTGAGAAAGGTTTAATCAATTCAGGGACTTTCCCGGTAGCGACCAGCTCAGCCATGCTCTGACCGCAGATAGGTGTAGACTTAAAGCCCCAGGTACCCCAGCCAGCATCCAGATAGTAATTCTCCACCGGACTCTCCCCCATTATCGGGCTGTAATCCGAGGTCATGTCGGTCAATCCGCCCCATTGACGCATCAGACGCATATTCGCCATAAAAGGAAACAGTTCCACGGCATGAGCCAACAGGGACTCTTTCAAATCCATAGTCGAGCGCGTGCTGTAAAGTGGATAGGGATCTGAACCACCACCAAAAACCAGCTCGCCCCGGCCCGTTTGCTGAACATAACAGTGCAGCGCAGGAGAACTAACCAGTGGATCAAGGAAAGGTTTAACCGGTTGTGTCACCATCGCCTGTAACGGATAGGTTGTAATCGGCATTCGAATACCGGCCATCGCCGCCACCAATGAACTATGACCCGCTACCGCCTGTACCACGCAACCACAACTGATCTTACCTCGATTAGTTTCAATCCCGGTGACTTTACCCTGATCAACAGTCACACCTGTTACTTCAGTAAGCTGGTGTAACTCTACGCCCCGTTGAGTCGCTCCTTTGGCATAGCCCCAGGCCACCGCATCGTGTCGGGCGGTGGCACCATCCATATGCCAGAGACCGGCTAACACCGGTTGATCGGCCGGATTCATCTTCAGCGTAGGTACCAGTTCCCGAATCTGCTGGGGATCGATCAACTCGGTTTTACCACCAAAGTGCTTATTCACTTCGGTCCGCTGGCGGAATCCACGTATGGCGGCATCAGTATGCGCCAGGGTCAGCTGCCCCCGTCGGGAGTACATGATATTAAAGTCAAACTCGTTCGAGAGTCCCTCGAACAACTTCACCGACTCGCTGTAAAACTTAACCCCTTCTGAGGTCAGGTAATTAGAGCGGATAACCGCTGTATTCCGGGCGGTATTACCACCACCCAGATAGCCTTTTTCCAGCACAGCGACGTTAGTGATACCGTGATATTTCGCCAGATAGTAAGCTGTTGCTACACCGTGTCCACCACCACCAATAATGACAACATCATAGTGGCGCTTTAGCTCAGAGGGTGCAGGCAGATCAGCATTCTGTTCAAACGGGTAGTCTTTCTTCAGACCATATTTCAGTAATGAGAAAGGCATAAACCTCTCCTCCATTCAATGTTGCGTCTCACAAAGCCGGTCAATCTGTATAATCACTCAGACAGCTGTTGACGTGCAGCCGTCAGGGTATTTTTCATCAGGCAGGCGATGGTCATCGGTCCTACCCCTCCAGGTACTGGAGTGATCGCGCTAGCCACTTCAGCCGCTTCATTAAAAGCAACATCACCGACCAGTCGGCGTTTACCTTCACGCTCAACCGCATTAATACCAACATCGATCACGGTAGCGCCGGGTTTAACCCAGCTACCTTTAATCATCTCAGGGCGTCCAACCGCAGCCACCAAAATGTCCGCTTCACGGCAGATAGCTTCAATACCCTGCGTTCTGGAATGCACAATGGTGACTGTGCAGTTCGCTTGTAATAGCAATGCAGCCATCGGCTTACCGACAATATTGGAACGGCCCACAACAACGGCATGCTTACCCGATAGATCACCCAGGGTTTGTTCCAGCATTATCATGCACCCCATAGGTGTGCATGGAATAAGCTCTGCGCCACCTGAAGCCAGTGCACCGACATTCAATGGATGAAAGCCATCCACATCTTTTTCAGGAGCAATTAATCGAATAATTTCTGGTTCGTTAAGCTGATCGGGTAACGGTAACTGGACCAAAATCCCATGGACCGACGGATCGTTGTTCAGCTTAATGACCAGGCTGTTCAATTCAGCCTGATCAATATCAGCCGCTAAGCGATGCTGGGTAGAGTTAAAACCTGCGGCGGTTGCCTGCTTTACTTTATTACGCACGTACACCTGACTGGCAGGATCTTCTCCCACCAGCACTACTGCCAATCCCGGAGTAACCCCGAATTCAGTCACCAACTCTTTGGTTTCTAACGCCAACTGATCAACAACTGAGGCAGATATTTGTTTACCATCTATTAATTGAGTCATCATCAATACTCACTTAAAAACAACCGTCTTATTTCCATCCTGGAAAACACGGTGTTCGGTATGTAGTTTGACCGCCCGGGCCAACGCAACAGTTTCTGTATCACGACCGACAGCAACCAGAGCATCCGCGTTCAGCGTGTGATCAACCGGCTGTACAGACTGCTCAATAATTGGACCTTCATCCAGATCAGAGGTGACGTAGTGAGCTGTCGCACCGATCAGCTTAACACCGCGGGCATGGGCCTGATGGTAAGGCTTTGCCCCTTTGAAGCCAGGTAGGAAAGAGTGGTGAATATTAATCGCCCGACCACTGAGTTTTTGACACAAACCATCACTCAGAATTTGCATGTAGCGAGCCAGAACCACCAGTTCAGAACCGGTTTCCTCGACGATATCCATCAGCGCCTCTTCCTGAGAGAGCTTGTTTTCTTTGGTCACAGGCAGGTAGATAAAGCGGATTCCTTCACGCTCTGC
>JAIBDA010000090.1 GCA_024679635.1 Amphritea sp.
AGTGAAGTGCAACGTCAGCGGTTTGAAGAGCGGCAGAAGCAGATGAAACTGGCTCCGCTGCGCGGCGATGCCCACCTGGGTGCCGATGCAAAAGAGACCAGTGAGACGCGCCGTGAATTGAAGCTACAGCTTCGTGAGGCCCAGCAAGAAAAGCGGTAAAGCTTTTTAGCTAAGAGGAATCTAATCCGTTCCTCTTAGCGCTGACAATTCATTACTAGCAATCGAATCTATAACCGATGCCATGCACTGTGGTGATAATACGAGGCGCTTTGGCATCCAGTTCGATTACCTTACGCAGTTTAGATATATGCTGATCCAGGGTTCGACTATTAGCATAGTAATCCCGCCCCCAACAATGATTAAACAGCGCATCACGATCCACCACCTTACCTCGCTGCTCAAAGAGTAAGCGTAATATCTTCAAATCCCTCAGGCTTAATTCAAACACCTGCTGAGCCCTTAGCGCCCGTAACTCAGTCGGCCTGATCTGTAGATCATCCATAATAAAATTATCATTCTCTGCCATGCCCGCTACCGGACGCAAAGACCGTCGTGTCACTGCCCGTATCCTGGCGATCACTTCACGACTACCAAAAGGTTTTTTAATGTAATCATCAGCCCCCAGCTCGAGTCCTAAAACCTGATCGATCTCTTCAGATTTAGCCGTAATAAAGATCACCGGAACCTGTTCGTTGTGCTGACGAATGCGTCGACAAACCGCATAACCGTCCTGTTTAGGCATCATGATATCCAACAACACCAGATCAGGCTCATGCTGTTGATAAAACTGCCAGGCCTGGTCACCATCAGCCGCCTCGATACATTCATATCCCTCAGCTTCCAGCAGAGTCGCCAGCCCCTGACGAATATGTAAGTCATCTTCAGCAATTAATAGTTTCATAACACACCCGTCTCATCATCCAGTTCTCTGTCCGGCTTATCAATTAACATGGCTGTCGGCGTAGCCAGCCTCAGTAAAAAGCTGGCTCCCGACACCTCTGAGGAGCAAGGTTCCGCAGCCAGCTCCCCCTGATGCGCTCTGGCCAAATCTCTCGCCAACCCTAACCCGATACCCGTGCCACTCACTCCTTCCGTCAGTTTATCGCTGCCACGGTAGAAAGGTTCAAACAACTTTTCACGCTCGTCTACCGACACACCCGGTCCAAAGTCACTGACCCGAATATAGCTGCATAAGCGATCTGCCTCGCCCTCTTGCCAGCTACTGATATCGACAAACCGCCCCTCAGCAGCATATTTTTCACAGTTACTCAGCAGATTATTAAGAATCTGTTCCAATGCTTCACTGTCAAAATGACATAGCTGAGATGCCTTACCGGTAAAGCGTATCCTTAAATTGCGCGCGCTTAAGACCGGTGTAAACAGCTCCACAACCTGACCAATACAGTTATCGATTATTCCTTGCTGATAGCGAACGCTAACGTCTTCGCGCTTAGATCGTGAGAAACTCAGTACATTTTCAATCAGGCGCGATAACCGCCCCGCTTCACTGCCGATTACCGCCAGATAGCGCTGCGCAACAGTCTCATCATCGGTAAGTTCCTGTTCTAACATCTCCGTATATAGCCGAACATTGGTGAGTGGAGTTTTCAATTCATGGGAGACCTGATTGACAAAATTCACCCGTTGCTCTGCTTCTCTCAACTCCCGGCTATGTTCGCGATACAAGAGATAAGCCAGCGTTGATAAACCCGCAGCCAACAACACTAATAATACGATCAGCCCCAGCCAACCGGTGATTACCACTGGCAGTTCTGCGGCATAGTATGCCAGACGCCAACTAGCCAACGGGTGACTCAAAGGCAAGGTTTGCAAAGGTTTTTGACCCTTAGCTGTAACCAGCGCACCTCCCCAACTATAAGCAACCTCACCCCGATCATTAACCAAACGAATTTCACTATTCATTTCTAGCTCGGCGGTCACTGCCGTATCAACACCGGCAACTGAGCTGGAGGGCAACAAGTTAATCAGATCCGATAACAACCGGGCAGAGTTCAGCGCAAAACCAACGGTATTTCCATCATTATCCTGCAACCAGAATATCTGTTGTAAACCCGCTTCTGCGTACCAGGCGATCCAGCCATGGGGACGCTCCGGCGCGCTCAATTCGGCTGATTCAGATAACGCCTGAACTGAATCATTGGCACTGTATCTGGATTTTTGAGAAACCGAGTCGCTTAGTCTGGCGCTTTGCAACTCACCTTTATTCGCACCGGAATACCCCTGACTAACAGCACCCTGAGAACCGACCGGATCAGACGTCGGCATCGTGAAGCGCTCGGGATCGCGCAATAAATTACGGGTTAGTTCGACAAAACTCTGCTCTTGCCGATTCAAGGGTTGGTCTGATGGGGGAAAGCGACGCTCTCCGGTGGCAGACAATACAAACACCTGCTTTACTGCGGCGGACTGATCGATAAACCGGCGCACGCTTTCAACCGTGTACCGCCCCTCCGTTTCCTGCTGCAACGCATCTGCCTGGCGAATAAAGCGTTGCTGCAACAAGAAAAAGTGCTCTTGAAACTGTGCATCAATGCTCTGCAACCGACCGGTTACCAGGTTGCTTAATTGATGAGCAACTACCTGTTGCTGATCCAATTGCAGACGCACGCCAAACCAGGTCAGCAACAACAGAGGCAGTGCGATAATAATTGCGAGCAATAGTGGTGTTCGTCTTTTCACAGGTCCTTCCGGTGGCGTGAAACGGGGATCTAACGCCTTCGTCCATCCCCGCTCACTCTCTTTTTATGCGCGTATTAATACGCCTGCTGAGTGGCTCGCTTATACTGGCGTGCTTTCAACTCTTTACGCTGTTTATTCCAGTTCTGATCAGACTCCAGCGCTTGCGCATCCTGTCGGGCTTCTTCTTCCTGTTCTTGCAAGCGGGGTGAGTTCAACGACTTAGCCTGAGACCCCAGATACGACGCGCTATCCTGAAGAATTTTCTTCGCTCCTTTCAGGTCTCCGCTATCCCGAGCCTCAATCGCATCACGACTGTATTCATTTGCCACCTGCTCAACCGCCGCTTCAAGTGCCTTATCATCCCGGGCAGCTTTCACTTCCAGCTGAGAACGACTGAAACGAGCAATACTCTGACCGGCTAACTGTTCCTGATTCTGAGTCAGCAGATTATCGTAATGAACGTTCACCGAAACGAGCTCAAGCTCGGTTTCGGCCTGTTGTTCAGGCACTTCTACCTCAAGAATAACGAATTTTTCCTGCTCGCTATACAACTGATTCAGTCGGGTTGTTACCCGGTTACCAATGATCTCACTTTCACGCCCCAACAAACGAATAGGCTTTACACCGTTGCGGCAATGAATCTCTATATTTACACCCTGTGCAACCACTGACAGCACATCGCCAAATTCATACTGAAATACTGACGCCAGATCTTCAGCGTTTTCAACAAAAGCGTGATTACCATCACTAAAACCCGCCAAACGAGTCATCAGGTCTTCGTTATAACCCAGCCCTAATCCGATAGTGGTCACACTGATCCCTTCTTTCGCTAACGAAGCACCCAGCTCGCCCAGCTCTGACGCAGATTGAGGGCCGACATTAGCCAAACCATCTGACAGTAAAATAACCCGGTTTACCTTATTCCGGCTGAGAAACTTACGCAGCTCATTCGCCCCTTTACTGACGCCGGCAAACAGCGCGGTATTGCCATTCGCCTGGACATTACGAATCGCATTATAAATAGCCCGCTGGTCACGTACCTGTGTCGCTGGCACTACTACCTGCACTCTTGAATCGTAACTCACCACGGACACAGTATCCCGTTCATCAAGGCGCTTAATCGCCATGATAGCGGCTTCACGGGCATACTGAATTTTATCACCGCGCATTGAGCCCGACTTATCTAAAACAATCGCCACATTGGCCGCTATCCGTGCCTGCTTATCCTGCTGTTTAAAGCCTTCCAGTGACACTTTGATAAACGCCCGATGACTTTGCTCTGCTTCCATCACCGGGGTGGCCAGATTAATATTCAGATTCACCTGATTAGCCTGGACCAGCGCCGGCAGCAGGCTCAGTAAAACAAATCCGAATGTCCGTAGAGTTCGTCTTAACATATGCTTGTCAGATTGAGTGTTCATGATCAAATTCCTGAGTTGAGAGTATAGTGGATCAACGCCACCGCTGTATTTACTCTACGCTCAGCCCAACAGTGAAAAGTCAGATGAAACTAACAATTTTGTAAGAAATTTGTAAAAGCATCGGTGCCACCCCAAATAACTCTTTCCCTTAACAAGCTGCCATCAGGCCTGATGGCATAATTCGATCCACCGTTCAATTCCCGCGCTTCGATATTTATGACGATTTATCACCAGATAAAGTTGTCGACTGAAATCTCGCCCAGCAACGCGTAACGGCACCAAGGTCCCCAGCTCAAAAGATTCCCGCAATGCAATACTCGATAAACAACCTATGCCTAAACCTTCTGCAACAGCCCGTTTAATCGATTCAGCGTGTTCCAGTTCCAACAGTACATTCAGCCCCGACAACAATCCATGCAACGCCCAGTCAAACGCTTGACGGGTGCCTGAGCCCTGTTCCCGAAGAATCCAACTAGCCGACAGCAGATCAGTATCACTGAGTTGTTGCTTACCGGCCAGCGGATGATCAGGCGCACAAAACACTTCTAACTGGTCTCTTCGCCAGGGTACCACTTCCAGATCAGGATGCTGAATCTCCCCCTCAACCAGACCGATATCCAGGTCGAAATTAATCAACCGGGCCACGATAGCCGATGTATTAGCTACCTGAAGATCCAGTTTGGCTTTTGGCTGCTCATCCAGATAGCGCGCAATTAAGCCCACCGCCAGATAATTACCAATCGTCATAGTGGCGCCGATCTTCAGCTCCCCTACCACCTGATGTTGCGCCATATCCAGCTCCAGGCTCTGTGCGCGCTCTAGCAACGCTTCAGCTCTGGGTCGCAATAAGCGGCCCAGTTCATTAATCTTTAACCGCTTACCCGCCCGATCAAACAGCTGTATATCAAACTGATCTTCCAAATCACGCAGCGCGCCGCTAGCCGCCGACTGTGACATCGATAAGCTATCCGCTGCACGGGTGATATTGTCAAAGTGAGCTACCGCCAGAAACACTTCTAACTGACGTAATGTATATTTCATTATCTGTTTTTCCGATTACGTTTATCCGAATAATCGTCTTTAACAATATAACAGTCCAACCTACTATGCACTTAAGGAATAGACACTAATATTAAAACTCTGAATCAACACAGGATTCAGTCGGATATTTTTGAGGTAGCTCCATGTCAAACATCGGTCGTGAAGAAGTACTCAGCGTACATCACTGGAACGATAC
>JAIBDA010000076.1 GCA_024679635.1 Amphritea sp.
ACCGCCTCTTCAACAGCGCGTTTGATATGTTTCTTATAACGTCTCAGAAAACGCTGCCGATTAACGGTGCTTTTTTTCTTTGCGTTGAGGCGGCGGTCGATGATGTAGCTCATACAGCGCTCTCCTGCTCCGGCCCGACATTGGCAAACCCCTTACTGGGATTTACGCACTCTGATGTACCATTCAGACAGCAGTCGAACCTGCTTCTCGGTATAACCGCGTTCGGTCATCCGTTTCACAAACTCGCTGTGTTTGTTCTGGTCCTCAGCAGAGGCTTTCGGGTTGAAGGAGATAACGGGAAGAAGATCTTCTGTGTTGGAGAACATCTTTTTCTCAATCACTGTGCGCATCTTCTCATAGCTGTTCCAGGCCGGATTTTTACCATCATTGTCGGCTCTGGCGCGTAGCACAAAGTTAACGATCTCATGGCGGAAGTCTTTAGGGTTACTGATACCGGCGGGCTTCTCTATTTTTTCCAGCTCTTCGCTGATTGACTGTCGGTTGAGGATATCGCCGGTATCCGGATCGCGATATTCCTGATCCTGAATCCAGAAGTCAGCGTAGGTGACATAACGGTCAAAGATGTTTTGACCGTACTCTGAATAGGATTCCAGATAAGCCGTTTGAATCTCTTTACCCAGATACTCGATATATTTAGGCGAGATAAACTCCTTCAGATAACCGATCAACTTTTCGTGGGTTTCCTGTGGGAACTGTTGCTGCTCTATCTGCTGTTCCAGCACATACATCAGGTGCACCGGGTTGGCGGCTATCTCGGTTGAGTCGAAGTTGAATACTTTAGATAGAATCTTAAAGGCAAAGCGGGTTGAGATGCCTTCCATGCCTTCGTCGACCCCCGCGCTGTCTTTATATTCCTGCATGGACTTGGCTTTAGGATCAGTATCTTTCAGGTTTTCACCATCGTAGATCCGCATTTTTGAATAGATGTTAGAATTTTCAGGGTCTTTTAAACGTGAGAGAACTGTGAACTGAGCTAGCATGCTCAGTGTGTCGGGTGCGCAGGGCGATTGATTCAGAGAGCTGTTTTCCAACAATTTTTCGTAGATTTTGACCTCTTCAGAGACCCGCATGCAATAAGGTACTTTGACGATATAGACCCGGTCGATGAAAGCTTCGTTAGTTTTGTTGTTCTTAAATGTTTGCCACTCCGATTCGTTGGAGTGGGCCATGATGATTCCGTCGAAGGGGATTGCAGCCATCCCTTCGGTGCTGTTGTAGTTGCCTTCCTGGGTGGCGGTCAGTAGAGGGTGCAGCACCTTAATAGGGGCTTTGAACATCTCGACGAATTCCATCATTCCCTGGTTTGCGTGGCATAGTGCACCGGAGAAACTATAGGCATCGGGGTCGTGTTGTGGGAATTCTTCCAGCATCCGGATATCAACCTTACCCACCAGACTGGATATATCCTGATTGTTTTCGTCACCGGGTTCCGTTTTAGCCACCGCTATCTGATTGAGAATAGAGGGGTAGAGTTTTACCACTTTGAACCGGGTGATATCGCCGCCAAATTCATGCAGTCGTTTAACTGCCCAGGGAGACATCAACCCTTTAATATAACGCAGAGGGATGTTGTATTCTTCATTGAGGATGGTGCCATCCTCAATTGGGTTGAAGAGTCCCAGTGGTGACTCATGAATAGGAGACCCCTTGATGGCATAAAAAGGGATGTGCTCCATTAACGCTTTAAGTCGCTCAGCGAGGGAAGATTTACCACCGCCAACGGGGCCCAGCAGGTAGAGAATCTGTTTACGTTCTTCCAGACCCTGCGCCGCGTGTTTGAAGTAATCAACTATCTGCTCGATCGCATTTTCCATACCGTAGAATTCGAAGAAAGCAGGGTAGCGGCGGATCATTTTATTGGAGAAAATTCTACTGAGTTGAGAGTCGCGGGAAGTGTCGATCATCTCGGGCTCACCAATCGCGGCCAACAGCCGCTCTGCTGAACTGGCGTAGGCCATAGGATCGTTTTTACAAATTTCCAGATACTCCTGCAAGCTATATTCCTCTTCCTGCTTGGAGTCGTAACGCGCCTTATACTTTTCAAAAATACTCATATGCCACCTTCCTGCAATATCTGACTCTGTCGGGCTTCCCTTATTCGGTGCCCGTAACTAGTTAAGGGCTCATAACATCTACTCTCTCTCTATTCCTGTCTTAAGTTTAGTTCATGGATACCCAGCGTGCGGGAAAACTACGATTTTTTTTATCCTCGCTTTGGTTATCTTAATTAGGATTAACTAATTGATTTTCTGGCTAAATCGTCTAATACAGCCCGCATGAATCGCGCCGCTTCGCCACCAGTGGCTGCACGATGATCGAAAGTGAGTGACAGTGGTAATACTCTTCGAACAGCGATTTCTCCTGCTACGGGAACTACCTGCTCGCGGATCACTCCCGCACCCAGAATGGCCACCGTCGGTGGTACTACGATTGGGCTGGCGTAGCGACCGGCAATGGTGCCAAAATTACTCAGGGTGATAGTGCCGCCCTGTAGCTCAGAGGGGGGAATCGTGCGGTTAATGACATCCTGTCGGAGTTGATTCAGGCCATCACGAATATCGCTCAGGCTGCGGTTGCCTATATCACGTACCACCGGAACAAAAAGCCCCTGTTCTGTATCAACTGCCACCCCCAGGTTTATTTTAGAGAGCACTCTTCGTGCCAGCTGCTGTCCATCGAACCAGGTATTCATGGCTGGTTCTGCTTTGCAGCCGACGGCAATGGCATGTATAAGCCGCATGGTGATATCTTCGTTGTCTTCCCAGTCATGTATATCAACATCTTCATTAAGGGTGACAGGTACCACTTCTGCATGGGCTCGTGCCATGTTTCGAGCCATCTGTTTGCGTACGCCACGCAATGGTTCGGCCTTGCCATGGGTGCGATCGGTTCGTGCCAGCCGCTCAATATCATCGGTTGTTAGCTGGCCGTTCTCCCCGCTGCCCTGACGGTTGTCGGTGTCGACATTAAGGCGACTGGCCAGTGATCGTACAGCAGGTGTCATTTTCTGACTGTGTGCCTGTGTACTGGGGGCCGCGCCGATAAAAAAATGGTCTTCAGTGGTGGTGTCGGATGACTTTTTTAATTCGCCAACAACCGTGCCGCTATCGTCTTCCTCTCCGGCAAATTCAAGCAGGGGTTCTCCGGTATGAATCGTGTCTCCGGCTTGCCCGAAGAGGTGGGCGATAACACCGTCCTGGGGAGAAGGTATCTCAATAATCGCTTTTGCCGTTTCGACGGTAGCGAGGATTTGATCGGTTGTTACCTGATCCCCTTCGCTGATCATCCATTCAACAATTTCAGCTTCGGGCAGACCTTCGCCGAGATCCGGTAGCTTGAAATATTTCATGAGAACTCCAGAGTATTTGTTACCGCATCGATAATGTCCGCGGTATTGGGCATGTAGTGATTTTCCATTCGGTAGTAGGGCATTACGGTGTCATAGCCGGTCACTCTATTGACCGGTGCCTGCAGGTTCAGCAGTCCGCGCTCGGCGATGGTGGCTGATATTTCGGCCCCGACGGCACAGCTTTTTGGTGCTTCATGGATGATGACACAGCGGCCGGTTTTGGCTACTGAAGCCAGGATGGTTTTGTGATCAATTGGGTTAAGGGTGACCAGGTCAATCACCTCGCAGCTGATCGCCTGTTCAGCCAGTGTGTCGGCGGCTTCCAGGGTTTCTTTGATCATTGCACCCCAGCTAATCAGGGTAATATCAGCCCCCTCTCTCAGGGTGTAGCAGGTGTCCAGAGGCAGTGCTTTACCGCTGTCTTCCACCGGTTGCGCGTTGAGTCGGTAGATCCGCTTGGGCTCCATAAAGATTACTGGATCAGGGTTACGAATGGCTGCTAGTAGCAGTCCGTAAGCCCGTGCAGGAGAGGAGGGGATAACAACTCGCAAGCCGGGGATATGAGCAAACAGGGCTTCGGTACTTTCGGAATGATGCTCCGGTGCATGAATTCCTCCACCAAAAGGTACGCGTAGTACCATTGGGCAGTGTAACCGGCCACGGGTACGATGACGCAATCGGGCAGCATGGCCGATAAGGTGCTCCATTGCAGCCAATATAAAGCCCATAAACTGAATCTCTGCCACCGGCTTCAGTCCCTGAGAAGCCATACCAACAGAAAGTCCCGCAATCATCGTTTCAGCTAAAGGGGTGTCTAACACACGCTTGATACCAAATTCATCACGCAGGCCCACGGTAGCCCGGAAAACGCCACCATTGACGCCTACATCTTCACCCAGAATGACAACCGATGAATCCCGTTGCATCTCGGAGTGCAGGGCAAGGTTGACCGCTTCAACCATCGTTATTGAATTACTCATGATGGTTTCCTCCCGGCTGAGCATTGCGGATCAGGCGTTCGCGCTGCTCTTTTAGTGCATCAGGCAGTGTCGCGTAGAGGTAATCGATCAGGTCTGATGCTGGCTGGGCTGGCCGTTGCAGGTATTCATCAAGGCCTTGCTGAATAATCTGACCGACTTCGTTATGCCAGGTGGTTTCCTGTATCTCATCCCACCACCCCTTGCTGTGGAGGAAGGTTTGCAGCCGTTTTATCGGTTCCCTTTCCCAGGCCGCTTTCAACTCTTCATTACTGCGATAGCGCGTCGCATCATCTGCAGTCGTATGATCTGAGAGTCGATAGCTGATCGCTTCAATCAGGGTTGCTCCTTTACCTTCCCGGGCATGCTTAAGTGCTTCGCTGATCGATTCATGTAGAGCAATAACATCGTTGCCATCGACCTGCTCGCCACGAATACCGGCCCCGATTGCCTTCTGGGCAAGAGTCGGCGCACCACACTGCAGGCTCCGGGGAACTGAGATCGCCCACTGGTTATTATTGATGACAAACACAACCGGTAGCTGCCAGGCTCCGGCTACATTCAGTGCTTCCATAAAATCGCCCTTGGAGGTGCCGCCATCTCCACAGATAGTGACCGCGGCGCGTTTCTCATTGCGAATTTTAAATGCAGTGGCAACGCCCGTTGCATGCAGTGCCTGGGTGGCAATAGGCACGGCGACAGGGAAATCCTCTCCCGCCCCCGCAGAAGCATTACCGCGTTCATCTCCCCCCCAGTAACTGAGCATTTCTGCCATAGACATGCCTCTGAGCATCTGTAAGGCGTGGTTACGATAATAGGGCACCAGAACATCATCGCTATGCATCAACTCACCCAGCACAATATCAATCGCTTCAGCGCCGAGTTGTGATGCGTAAGTGCCTATCTGGCCAGTACGTTGCAAGGCGATTATCTTATTGTCTAGTTGGCGGGCCAGCACCATATTACGGTAGTAACGCACCAGCGTATCGGGTTGTTCTGTCCAGTTGGGTAACGACTGTAATGGCTCTCCTGCTTCTGACAGGTAGCTGTTATAGGTGATTCCGGCGGTAAATACGGTTTCCATAACTGAACTCCTTAGGCAACCTTATGAGGTTCCTGACTGGCTTGGCTGAGAATGGCTTCAGCCCGAATATCGGCAATATGGCTGGTGGATTGCTGATCTGCCTCAGCATGTTTATACAGCTCAAGCAGGGCATCATAGATGGTTGATACTTTCTGCTGAATCGCCTGCTCATGGTGTTTAGCGTGTTGCAGAGCAACGAAAATCAGCCCCCCTGAATTGATCAGGTAATCGGGGGCATAAAGAATTCCGCGTTGATAGAGTGCTTCCCCCATGGCGTTATCAGCTAATTGATTGTTGGCAGAACCGGCAACGATGCAACACTGGAGACGACTAATCGTATCGGGGCTGATAATGGCGCCTAGCCCGCAAGGGCAGAATATGTCGGCATCGACATCATAGATCTCATTAGGGGAAACAACGACAGCACCCAGCTCTGCTTTTGCCAGTGCGGTTTTTTCCGGGTCAATGTCGGTGACGCTGAGACGGGCACCTGCATTATGTAGTAGTTTTGCCAATGCCCAGCCGACATGCCCCAACCCTTGTAAAGCAATATGAATATTGTCTAGTTCGCTACTGCCAAATCGAAATTGAAGGCTGGCTTTAATGCCGGCAAATACTCCTTGGGCAGTAGAAGGTGACGGGTCACCCATCTCCTGAGTGCAGGTTACATAGCGGGTGGAAAGAGCGATGTTATCCATATCGCTGATCTGAGTACCGCTATCCATAGCGGTGATGTAGCGGCCACCTAAGCTGTCAATAAAGCGGCCAAAACTCTGCATTAAGAGATCACGGTTATGTAATCCGGAAGGTTTTATAATGACGGATTTTCCTCCGCCATGGGGCAAGCCGGCGAGTGCAGCTTTGTAGCTCATCCCTTTTGCCAGACGGATAGCATCGTTGATCGCTGCTGCGGTATCCGGGTAACTGATAAAGCGACAACCACCGATGGCTGGGCCGCGGAATGTGTCGTGGATGGCGATAATCGCCTGCAAACCGGTGTAGGGATCTTGCCAAAAGTGGAGATCCTGCAAACCAGCGCTTTCCATCTGTCTAAACATGACGGGATCCTCCGTACGCGTTTCAAACTTTGGAACTACCTGATAACTCTGTCTTACTCTTTTTGCTGACCTTTTGGATCAGTTTTTTCTTTGAGTCTGTCTTTTGGATAGCACAGCTTTGAAGAAAGTTCAGCT
>JAIBDA010000041.1 GCA_024679635.1 Amphritea sp.
CTGTTTAAGAACGGGCCAAAGAAACGATTCCCGTACCGCCTCAAACTGTGAAGCCCCGTAATACACCAGAAATATCTGCACCAACAGCGGTGTACCACGGAAAAAATAGATATAGGCAAAGGGAAAAGCCTTCACCCAGGTACTGTTTGAAGCCCGCATCAGCGCCAGCGGAATGGCCAGGGCGATACCGATCAAACCGGAGACTAGCACCAGCTCCAGCGTTAACCAGGCGCCGTCCAACAGGCGAGGAATATATTGCCAGATTACACCCCATTCCCAGCTCATGAGCTATGCCCCCGGGCAGCCGGATTGGCCACCCGTTCCATAAACATCGTAAAGCCGGTGGTGGCCGCTGTTAGCAACAGATAGATCAATGCGGCTACCAGAAAGAAGGTAAAGGGTTCTTTGGTTGAGCTAATCGCAACCTGAGACTGGCGCATGATATCGTTCAGACCCACCACTGAAACCAGGGCGGTATCTTTCAGCAGCACTTGAAACAGATTACCTAAGCCCGGTATTGCCAACCGCCAAACCTGAGGCAGAATAATCCGAAAGAAGGTTCGGGGAGTACTCATACCGCAGGCCAGCCCCGCCTCCCACTGACCTTTGGGTATCTCCATCATCGCCATGCGGAAAACTTCTGTAGCATAGGCACCGAAAGCAATCGACAGAGCCGCGACACCGGCCACAAAGGGACCGATCTCAATATATTCGTCGTAACCAAAAAAACCGGCAATCCACATCAGGAACTGAGAGCCACCAAAGTAGATAGTTAACACCAGTAACAATTCAGGCAAACCCCGAACCAGAGTGGTATACCCTGTTCCCAGCCAACGGGCCAGTCGGTTTTTGGACAGTTTAGCCGATGCCCCCAGCAAGCCAAATACCAAGCCTACCAAAAGGCTGGAAAGAGCCAATTGAATGGTAACCCAGGTACCGGAGATCAGGAGATGGCCAAAGCCTTGCAGATCCATGAGATTCGCCTAAAAACGGACCGACCAAAGGCCGGCCCCGATTGCTAAATAGAGACTAAATAGCTAATTAATAGATAGAAAACGGAAAGTATTTTTCGTTGATTTTCGCGTAGGTACCATCGGCCACAATCGCCTTGATCGCAGTGCTGAACTTATCTTTCAGCGCATCACCTTTACGTACGGCGATACCAATCTCATCATTGATATCGATATCTTCACCACTAAACGCGAAGCCTTTGCCACCGTCGGTGCGCAACCAGTCATAGGCTGGGAATTTATCAGACAACAAAGCGTCCAAGCGGCCGCTGGTCAGATCCAGATAAGCGTTATCCTGAGTGTCGTAGAGTTTCACATCAACCACATCGCCCAGATTATCTTCCAGATACTGACCGGCAATAGTCGCTCGCTGAGCGCCAACCGTTTTACCTTTCAGACCCTCTTTTGTCACTTCAACACTGCTGCCGTCTGCGGTAACAAAGGCCAACACATTGGAGTAATACTTTTCGGAGAAATCTACAACACGCATACGCTCTTCGGTGATCGACATAGACGCGATGATCGCATCATATTTACGCGCACGAAGACCTGGAATAATACCATCCCAGTCCTGCGCCACGATTTCACAATCAGCTTTCATCTGCGCGCAAAGCGCTTTGGCAATCTCGACATCAAAGCCGATCAGCTCACCGCTGGAATCGACCATATTGAAAGGAGCATAAGCGCCCTCTGTAGCGATACGGATCTTATCACCGGCAGTTGCCACCTGGGCTGCCATCAGGCCGCCCGTAAGAAGAGCGGCTACGGCAAAAAGTTTACGAATTTTCATCATCTGTTTCCCTTTAGCTTTTTCATCAAAAAAAAATAAAACCTTACCGGTGACTGGCCATAAATTCCTGCACACGGGTAGACTTCGGGTTATTAAACACTTGATCAGGAGGGCCAATCTCTTCAATCTGCCCCTCGTGCAGAAAAACGACCTGGCTGGAAACGTCGCGGGCAAAGCGCATCTCATGAGTCACGATCAGCATGGTTCGTCCTTCCTCAGCCAGCTCTTTCATCACCGCCAGAACCTCATTGACCAGCTCTGGGTCGAGTGCAGAAGTCGGTTCATCAAACAGCAGCACTTGCGGATCCATTGCCAATGTTCGGGCAATCGCTACACGCTGTTTCTGCCCGCCGGACAAGTTATCCGGATAAGCATTGCGTTTATCCGCCAGCCCCACCTTTGCCAACAACTGTTCTGCCCGGGCAATAGCCTCAGCCTTAGACTGCTTCAGCACCTGGATAGGCGCCTCAATAATATTCTCTAATATAGTTTTATGAGGCCAGAGATTGAAACTTTGAAAGACAAAACCGATACGCGAGCGCATCTGCTCCAACTGTTTACGATTTGCCGCGACGAGATTTCCATCTTTGCCCGGTTTAAGCACCAGGCTTTCATCGCCGACCGTAATTTCACCCTTGCTAGGATTTTCCAACAGGTTGATACAACGTAACAGAGTACTTTTGCCCGAGCCACTCGAGCCCAGAATTGAAATAACATCGCCGTCATTAGCGGTCAGTGATACGCCTTTGAGAACCTCAAGGTCGCCATAAGATTTATAAATATCGTTCAGCACCAGTGCTGTTTTGGCATTCGCCATGTTAAGGCTTCCGTATCGTTCTTATTGTGCCGTGGATAACAGCGACCAATGAAGGATAGCACTCCCACCGTCAAACGGTGCTGATCAGGAGAAACCGGCAGGATCCACCGCCACTGTTACCCATATTTCCTATCGGAAACTCAGAGTGCAAAAAAGCAATTTCCCATAAAAAAGGACCTGAGGCAAACGAAAATTGACCGGGAAGTCAGAAAGGAACTGTCGTAAAGACGACCAATAACAAAAAATGGCCCCTCGGGGCCATTAGTAATTCACAGTAGATAACTCAAAGAATCAGCTGGCAAACTCTTTCAGTAAGGTATCCTGAGCACTGATAAGCTCTTCATCTTCGCCGGGCTTATTCAGCGTGTAACTGCCATCTGAATTCAGCTCCCAGCTACGACTGTTATCGGCCAGATAAAGGTCCAGATCACGTTTAACCCGATCTGCCAGCTTACCGGTCAGCGGAAAGCCTGTCTCTACCCGGTTAAGCATGTTGCGCTCCATCCAGTCGGCACTGGCGCACAACACATCAGGCTTACCTTTGTTAGCAAAGTAATACACCCGGGTATGCTCCAGAAAGCGACCGATAATAGAACGTACCGAGATATTTTCAGAGATGCCTTCAATACCCGGGCGCAAACGGCACATTCCGCGCACGATCAACTCGATTTTCACCCCTTTTTGAGAGGCCAGATAGAGCGCACGTATCAATTGCGGCTCGGTCAGCCCGTTAATCTTGACAATGATATGACCCTGCTTGCCATGCTTACCTTCCCGTTCAATCATCTCAATCATACGAGAGTGCAAAGTGAACGGCGCATTGTGCAGCTTCTTCAGCCGAAGAATCTTGCCCATGCCGGTGAGCTGCTGGAAAATTTTGTGAACATCTTCACCCACATCGGCATCACTGGTCATATAGCTATAGTCGGTATACAGACGCGCAGTACCCGAGTGGTAGTTACCTGTGCCCAGGTGAGCATAACGCACCAGTTTGCCCTCTTCCCGGCGCACAACAAGCATCATTTTAGCGTGGGTTTTAAAATCAACTACCCCGTATACAACCAGCGCACCCGCTTCCTGTAAACGGCCCGCCAACTGCAGGTTAGACTCCTCATCAAAACGCGCCCGCAGCTCAATAACGACTGTCACCTCTTTACCGCTACGGGCAGCATCCACCAGCGCATCTACAATATCGGAGTTCACACCGGTACGATAAAGGGTCTGTTTGATTGCCAGTACTTTAGGATCTTTGGCCGCCTGCCGTAGCAGGTCTACTACGGGAGAGAAGGACTGGAAAGGATGATGCAACAGCTGATCTTTCTGACGCAGTACATCGAAGATATTTTTATGTTTGTATTTGCCGGACATTCCCGGGGTGAACGGTTTCCAACAGAGTTTTTTCCCATCGACCAGGTCCCGCAAGGCCATCATTCGGGTCAGGTTTACCGGGCCATCGACTCGATAGGTATGGGCTTCATCAAGGCTGAATTCACGCCACAGGAATCGAATCAGGTCTTCGGGGGTACGCTTATCTATTTCCAGCCGTACCGCATCACCATATTTACGCGAATGCAGCTCTCCCCTTAGAGTACGCGCCAGATCTTCTACCTCTTCGGAGTCGAAGGTAAGGTCGGCGTTTCGGGTGATACGGAACTGGTAACAGCCTTCCACTTTCATGCCCGGGAACAGTTCTTCGGCAAACTCGTGAATAATAGATGAAAGGAAGATTAGGTTATCGCCACCATTGCACAGATTATCAGGCAGACGGATCAAACGTGGCAAAGAACGTGGTGCCGGAATAATGGCCATACCACTTTCCCGGCCAAAAGCATCCTTACCATCCAGCTCGACAATAAAGTTCAGACTCTTATTGATCAGGCGGGGGAAAGGGTGAGAGGGGTCGAGTCCGATCGGGCTGACCACCGGTAGTACTTTTTCCTCAAAGAAAACGCGAATCCACTCTATCTGCTCATCGCTCCAATCGCGGCGACGCTGAAAGTGAATATCCTCTTTTTCCAGTTCAGGAAAGATGGTTTCGTTCAGGATTTTGTACTGTCGCTCAACCTGTGCACTACAAATTTCGCCTATCCGGTTCATGACCGCCTGAGGATGCAAGGCATCCGGGCCAACCGATTCACGGCTGTACTTCAGCTGCCCCATCAGTTCCGCAACACGAATCTCGAAAAACTCATCAAGGTTGCTGGAGAAGATAAGCAGGAACATCAGGCGTTCCATCAACGGGTGGGTTTCATCCAGCGCCTGTTCCAGCACTCGGATATTAAACTGCAGATGGCTTAACTCGCGGTTGATATAAAGTGCCGGGGCTTTCAGATCTAGCGGCAGCTCCTGGACCGGCTCGGTAACAACGATCGCTTCCCGGCTTTCCACCAGTGCAATTGACGCTTCGTTTTGCTCAGCCGTCGGTTCAACTGTCTGCTCGACTTCCGACTCGACTACTGGCTCAACAACCTGCTCTGCTGCCTGTTCCTTGATCTGCTCAGTCATGACCGCAATCCTTCACCTCAATTAGTTATTATTTCCCTGGTGCTACTGAAGGTTACTCATTCAGCAACTGTGCGGCGCGTTTAGCAAAATAGGTCAGAATGCCATCACAACCCGCACGCTTAATACACACCAGAGATTCCATCATTACGCTTCGCTCATCCAGCCAGCCATTCTGGAACGCCGCCATATGCATCGCATATTCACCACTGACCTGATAGACAAACGTTGGCGCTTTCAGTTCCTGCTTAACCCGGCGAACAATATCCAGATAAGGCATACCCGGTTTAACCATCACCATATCTGCACCCTCAGCCAGATCCAAAGCAACTTCATGCAGCGCTTCATCACTGTTGGCAGGGTCCATTTGATAATTAAACTTGTTACCTTTACCCAGATTCCCTGCAGAGCCAACTGCATCACGGAAAGGACCATAGTAAGCGCTCGCATACTTGGCAGCATATGCCATGATACGGGTATTCACATGATCATTAAGCTCCAGCACTTCACGAATAGCACCGATACGGCCATCCATCATATCGCTCGGGGCGACTATATCAGCGCCAGATTCCGCATGAGACAGCGCCTGCCGCACCAGGGTTTCAACCGTTCTGTCATTCAACACATAGCCGTTGGTATCAATGATGCCATCCTGACCATGGGTGGTGAACGGATCTAAAGCGACATCAGTCATCACGCCCAGTTCTGGGCAGGCATTCTTTAGGGCTCTGATCGCACGCTGAGCCAGGCCGTCCATATTGTAGGCCTCTTCCGCGAGCTCCGTTTTTACATTCAATGGAGTAACAGGAAACAGTGCTACAGCGGGTACCCCCAGAGAAACCAGCTCTCGGGCTTCCTTGACCAACAGATCGATACTCAAACGCTCAATCCCCGGCATAGACGGGATCGCTTCGCGCTGATTCTCGCCCTCAATAACAAAAACCGGATAAATAAGATCATCGGGAGTCAGTACAGTCTCCCGCATCAGACGACGGGAAAAATCATTAGCACGCATACGACGCATGCGAGTTTCAGGAAAAAAACGCTGACTATTAGTAAATGACACGGAAACCTTCCTCCAGAAGCGGATATTAGACCGGAAAACAGTTACAACATTATGACAGAAGCAACTTAATGGCGCTTATAAATAAAGCATTATACTTAGCATTATGGGGATAAATCCTGAGCCCAGGATAGGTTTGATCTACCTCTGTTATATGGGACCTCCTCGAGTGATAACCACCATACATTAAAGGTATAAATAAACTTGTCAGTAAAAGTACTGCAACTTTTCTGATCACTGTTATTATTAGCTTCTAATAAAAAATGCAGTAGCGAGTGAATAGTTCTATGTCATCAGTGAAGTTTGCCTGTCACCCTTGTCCTTCTGCGACACCAGGGACAAACTGATGGCCCGCTCACTACCGCTCCGCATTGGCCTTATGGTCACCCTATTATCAGCAGGCCTGACTGCGATAATGTTATCGATTACGCTATATCTGATAAGCGTTATTTATGATCTGTCTCTTTTTGAGCCCAAGACACCAATCGACGGACCATTTACCGCTGTCGGACTGTTAGCCGCTGCTTTCATTATTCTACTGCTGCCAACCCTGCTTCTCTCACGTTTTCTGACCAAAAGATTACTCAAGCCACTGCATCAATTAACCGCTAAAACCCGTAGTTACAGTTTCGAAGGCAACCCTGTCAGCTTTGAACTGGACTCCAACGATGAATTTAGCGAGCTGGGCAAAGCGTTGCAAGATATGCAAGAGCACCTCAGCGATAGCCATCATCAGATAGAACTGATGGCCTATCGGGACCCATTAACCGGCCTGCCAAACCGCAGAGGGCTGTTTCAGGAACTGCGAAAACTAATTCTCTGGGCACGTAAACATGAAAGCAGAATTGCCCTGCTCTATATCGATCTGGATCACTTCAAGCAGGTAAACGATTCTTCAGGCCATGAGCAGGGCGACCAGATTCTTAAGGATGTCACCCAGAGACTGCTACAGCTGGTCAATCAACAGATAAGTCACCGGGAACTGCCCTTTCCTGAAGATCTGCTGCTATCCCGTCCAGGGGGCGATGAGTTCGCCATCATGCTGCCGGAGATCCAGCGAGTAGAAGAGGTTGAGCAACTCAGTCAGCTAATTATCGAAGCGATGCGACAACCATTTAGTATCGATGATAAGTATTTCTCACTGACCTGCAGTATAGGTATCACCCTCTATCCCGATGATGCTAATAGCGCTGAACGGATGCTTAAACATGCTGATATCGCCATGTATGAATCTAAAAAATCAGGGCGTAACAAAGCCAGCTACTTTCTCCCCGCTATGCACCGTCAGGTAGAAGAACGAGTCGTTATCCAGCAGGGAATCAGCAGCGCTATCGCAGAGAATCAACTGCATATTGAGTATCAGCCCATCGTCAGTTTAAAGAGTAAAAAGATTATCGGCGCCGAAGCACTGATACGCTGGCACCATCCCAAGCGAGGTCGTTTAGGCCCGGAAACGTTTATTCCAATTATTGAAGAATCCGATCAGATTGGCGCATTGACCGTTTGGATAATAGAGACCGTAGCGGCAGAACTCAAAACCCTGCCGAGCCTGGGTGATACCTCTAAACTGTCGATCAATATATCCTCGGAGATTTTGAACAAACCTGAGTTAACCCGACTGGTAGACGAAGCACTGCAAAAAGTAGAGGCGCCCAATCAGCGAATCTGTCTGGAGATTACCGAAACCAGTCTGATGAAAGATATCGATAATACTCTGCCACTGCTTAATCAATGGAAAGAAGCCGGGTACAGCATCTGGATTGATGACTTTGGTACCGGCTACTCCTCTCTGAGCTACCTCGCCAGATTACCAATCGACGGCGTAAAGATTGATCGTAGCTTTATCCGCGATCTGAACAACTCCAAACCGGTCATAGAAACGATTCTGGCACTGGCGAAAACCATGAACCTGCTAACCGTCTCAGAAGGGATAGAAGAAACATATCAGCAACAGGAACTGACCACTCTGGGTTGTGGCTTTGGCCAGGGCTATCTCTATTCAGAGCCTCTGCGCATAAATGCACTCAGAGAACGATTAGAACAGCAGGCCAAACGAGATGCCCATCAACTGCTGCAGTTCAAACTACCTAAAGACAGAAATTAGTTTATTCGGTAGCTCTCACTTTTAAGCTGCGACCACCGTCTTATCTGTCCAGTCGTACACCTATCAACTCATCAGCCTTTTCTACCCACTATGAGCACCCTTTGGTGAATTTTTGACCTACATCAAGTTGAGAGACCGTTTCTGCAAAGAAGCCGTGATTCCTGCCGTAACAAGCCTATATTGAGCAGCCTGGACGAAGATCAATATCGGAAGTTAAAGGATGAAGTACGTAACCGCTATGTATATATCACTAAGTGAATCGTTAGGTATCTATACCCTTGACCAGCTCTATGAGCTGCTCACCAACAAGCAACACAGTATGCCTATCTCCCGCCACCGAGCCTCTATCATGCAGAGCCGGATCTTTTTCTTCTGTGCCATTTTCGCCGTATTAGTGCCAATTTGGTCTTTGATTGATTTACTGTTTCTACCGGGGAAGCTGTGGGGCGAACTGTTACTAATTCGCATAGTTTCTGCTGCAGCTTTTGCGCTGCTTGCCTGGCAGGCACGCAAAGAACCCAACCTGAAGCGTGCACGATTTTTATTAGCAGGAATGCTGTCGGTCACACCGCTATTTTATCTGGTTTCCGACCACTGGTTACAAGCTTACGAGTTGACCGGGACAGAACAAGTAATCGCAGAGCTCTATGCACTTTTGCCCTTTGTCATGATCGCAGGGTTAACGTTATTCCCACTAACGTTGAAAGAGCTTCTCTCTTTCGCTGCACCGATGCTGGTCGTGGTTGTGTTAGCCTCGCTACCCCAAACCAACAGTGACATCCCCCAGGCCGTCTCAACTATCTGGCTATTCACTCTGATTCTGGGGGTGGCGATGTTCGCCTCTCTGAATCAGTTACGCTATATGCTCTCGCAGGTTAATCGCGCCAGCTATGATGTGCTCACCGGCCTGCTAACACGCAGAGCCGGGATAGAGATGCTTGATTTACAGTATCGCCTGACAACCATGAGTGAAACTCATCTCTCCATTCTCTATCTCGATCTGGACCACTTCAAAACCGTCAACGACCTCTATGGTCATGATGCCGGGGACGTTGTTCTGAAATTAGCCGCACAGCAGCTTTGCACCACCGTGCGAAAGGGAGACAGCGTGGTGCGTTGGGGTGGCGAAGAGTTCATCGTTATTCTTCCCACAGCGACGCCCGACGAAGCCAACGATGTTATCGCCAGAATAATGAACGCAGGACTGGGCCTTCGCCCTGACAACTCTCCGGTCACCGCGAGTATCGGCGTCGCTGAAATTCAGGCAGATGCAGCCAATGACTGGAAAGCCCTGATCGAACTGGCCGATCACCGGATGTACACCGCCAAGACTCAGGGGCGTGCACGCAGCATGGGAGTGAAAGAAACCCAGATTCTCTGGCCAGGTATCCCTACCGAAGGGCTAGAAAACAATTTTGATATTTCGCCAGAGCAAACCATCGTCGAAAGTTAGGCACAACAGAGATACACAACAGCTCCGGATTAGCGGAGCTTTTATGTGTAGAAAAGGTTCAGAAAAACGATCAGAGATGCACCTCTGATACCCTTCGGCTAAGCACAGCTGTAGCTATCAGCAAGGAATGCTGAGTTCAATGAAGCATCAGAACTAACGCCCCTTACAAGTCGATAGGAATTGCCGTTTCATTTTTAATTTCACGCAGGGCAAAGTTGGATTTCACCTGATTGACCCCTGGCAGGTTGAAGATCTTGTCATTCAAGAAACGGTCATAAGCGGCCATATCCTGAATAATCACCCTCAGTACATAATCGGCATCACCGGTTACCGCAAAGCACTGCAGGACCTCCGGATAGCCCTGCACTGCTTGTTGAAATTCGATGGCATGATCCTGCCGATGGCGGATCAGAGTCACCATAATCAGCACGCAGAGGTCGTAACCCA
>JAIBDA010000079.1 GCA_024679635.1 Amphritea sp.
ATGTGATAGGGCATCTGAAACCGGATGTGTCGGCTATGGATGTGTTACGTGCGACCCTACCTGCAGGCACGTTGAGTGGGGCACCTAAGGTGCGGGCGATGGAAATCATTGATGAGTTAGAACCGGTCAAACGGGGTATCTATGGTGGTGCTGTCGGCTATCTGTCATGGAACGGTAATATGGACACGGCCATAGCAATTCGTACCGCTGTGATTGAAAACGGTCAGCTGCATATACAGGCTGGTGCAGGTATTGTTGCGGATTCTGTACCTAGCTCTGAATGGGATGAAACCATGAATAAAGGCCGGGCTATATTTAAGGCAGTGGCGATGGTGGAGCAAGGGTTAGATAATCTTTGATCGCTATATAGAGCTATAGAAAACCTCCTGCTGGAGGTTTTTTTATGTCATTTTTACCGGTAATAAAGTATTTCGCTAGGTATGTTCCTCTGATCTGGATCGGTTGACCTGCGCGTCAGATTATGGCCAAATGTGCGCTGCTGAAAACAAGGATTGTTTGACTTAGGAAGTATCGACTATGGATGGTTTGCGGTGAAGATTAGACTTTCTCTGATTGCTTTCAGGGGTATAGCTCCGGCAAAAAAAGTAGAAAAAGTCTTTTCCGGTGAAGAATTTACTCTGGGCAGGGCGGACGATAATGATATCGTCCTGGAGGACCCAGACCGATATTGTTCACGATATCATGCCCGGTGTTATCTCATTTCGGGCAGTTACTACCTCGAAGATACCAGTTCTCCTGGAACGCAGTTAAATGCAGGCCAGTTTATTACCCGTGGTCAGCGTCACAAACTGCAGGATGGCGATAGGCTTGTCGTAGGCGAAAATCAATTGTTAGTGACCGTCGACGAAGATCAACCTGTGCGTTTGCAACAGGCGCCGATCGACTCATTCTCAATAGATGATTTTTTTGCTGAGCATGACGCCGAATTGGCTGAATCGAATCCCCCTGCCAAAGTTGCCCCATTGCCGAATATTCCTTTGGGTCATACCAATGATTTTTATCGTTCCCCTAAATCTCATTCTGACGTTACGTCGGAAGAGCAAGAGCCCTTTGATTTTTCAGATCTTTCATCTTTCATGTCGGGATCGAAAACGGAGGAACCATCGGTTGATGAAACACCGCTTAACGAGATTGCCCAAGCCTCGGTAGCCGTAGTTGAAAATTCTGTTTCCGAAAAAGAGTCTGAGTCATCTGGAGCGCTGACAAGTGATAGTAAGGCACCTTCGGAAGTAATAGAAAATCCATCGGCGAACGCTGAATCAGCTTCTGGGCAGACGGCCTCAGGTAGCGAATTGCATATTGATAGTCGAGCGATCCGTAGCTTTTTGGAAGGGCTGGGATTAAATCCCAAAGATTTAATCGGGAAAAATAAAGTCGAAATCATGAGTGCAGCGGGTGAAATGTTGAATATCCTGACGAAAGGGACGATGGAGATTTTGCAGACTCGTAATGAGATAAAGCGGGAATTTGGTATGGATGTAACCCGTATAGGTGCTGTCCGCAATAATCCGCTGAAATTTTGTAGCAACGTAGATGAAGCGATGCTGATTATGCTGACCCATTCAGAAGGTTATCTGGGGCCACAGGAGTCGGTTTTGGAGGGGGTGGTTGATGTTAAGGCTCATCAGGTTGCGGTGATGTCTGGTATGCAAGCCGCGTTGACCTCGTTGTTAGGACGATTCGAGCCAGCGACGCTTGAATCGCAGTTAACGACTCGCTTTACCTTGTCGAAAAAAAGTCGTTACTGGGACATGTATACAGCGGCATATCAACAGCTGCAACTTGAAGCACAGGATAATTTTCATGGTCTGTTTGGTGAAGAGTTTTCCCGGGTTTATGAAGAGCAAGTGCGGCAAATTAATAGAGTTTTGTAGATTGTTGGCTCGCAGCATCGCTATTATTTGACGCTGTAGAGGACAAGGAATGTTTAACGGCTTAAAGGGATGAAAGCGCAAAAATGATTAAAACCAAAGGGTTGAAAGCTCTATTTAGTAACATGATTACGGGGATGGTTGCTGGGGTGCTGACATGTTCAGTATCAGCAGCACCGGCGCTGCCCGATGCGGCTACCACCGGCGGTACGAGCCCTCGGGAGCTTAGCGAGTCTCTACAGCAGCCCAAAGCCCTTGACCTGACTATTCCTCCGCGTAAAGAGCGGCCTGTTGATTTGGAAGCAGGCCCCCAGTTTGATGTCAATTTGCTTAATTTATATCTGCTGATACCTTCCCAGAATAGTAAGACGCTGGTTGATGATGAGGTGGTCGTCAATATGCTGATGGATGCTATGGTGGAGTATCAGGCCCGTTTTACGCTGGGTCGATTGCAAATACTGGCTGACCAGATAACCAACTACTATCGTTCGCAGGGGTATGTCTTAGCGACGTCGTATGTTCCTGCGCAGGATGTGGTGGATAATACTGTAGAGTTACACCTTTTAATGGGAGAGTTGGGGGCTATTACTGTTTCCGGTGACTCCTCATATGACCCTGAATTGATTACCCGTGTTTTCGCCGATCAGATTGGAAAGCCGTTGGAAAAATCTGTTATTGAGTCGGCTTTACTGACGGTGCTTGATTATCCAGGCCTTGATATTTCAGGTGTACTTGAGCCTGGAGAGACAGTGGGCTTAACTCAGATGGTTATCAGTGTTAATAGCGAAGACAGAGTCTCTGGCAACATCTATGTTGATAATAAGGGGTCTCAGTATTCGGGCGAAGAACGACTGGGAGTCGATCTTTATGTTAATAACCCTCTGGGGCTGGCAGATAGGTTAGCACTCAATTTTATTCTCCAGAATAAGCCCGATGTAGAGGGTGATTACTCTGTTGATAATGCTAAGTATGTGGGAGCTACCTATGATTTTAGCCCCGTTGACTCCGATTATATCGTTTCATTGCACCTTCATAAAAGTGATTATGAGGTCGGTCGTGATCTGGCCGCTTTTGCTTTTGCCGGAGAATCAACACAGTGGAAGACTGGTTTGAGAAGGCAGCTGGATCGAAGTCGTACTAAGAACAGTTATGTTGAGGTTGAACTGGTTCATGATCAGGTAAAGAATACACAGGCCTCTATCGAGAGTAACGTTGACGATTTGACTGCGCTGGTAGCTCGTTATGGTTTTGATTTTTCGGATAACCTGTTTGGTGGTGGATTCACCCGTGGGGCCGTTGCTGCAGAGCATGGCTTTGCTGATGTTCTGGGGGCAATGGGAAATAATGATGTTAACGCCAGCCGAACCTCATCCGAAGGACCTGCACCAGCAGAGTTCAATCTGTTTGAGTTTGATCTTGCCCGTTACCAGCGTTTGTCTGATAACAACGCGCTGATCTTTAAACTAAACGGTCAATACTCTTCAAATCCTTTATTTTCAGTGAAACAGTTTGGTCTGGGTGGCTTCGATAGTGTCAGGGGCTATCCAAGTGGCGAGTACCTAGCAGATAAAGGATTTTATAGCGGCATTGAGCTGATTAGTAACGCCCCTGGATTTAGCGATCAGCCTGCGTTTAATGATCGAACCTGGGGTGAATTATTACAATTGATGTTGTTTATCGATTACGCACAGGGCTATAAGAATTCACCGCTTATCAGTGAGGAATCTCAGATAGCGCTGAGTTCTGTGGGCGTTGGTTTAAGGCTTACCCCCGCCGAGTCGTTTACTGCAACATTGACCGCCGCTAAACCATTAAGTGATAGGGAAGCATCGAATAATCGAGATCCACAACTGTATGGCGAACTGAACTACTTGTTCTGATCGATTTGCGGCGACATCAGGGATGAACACTAACGGGCAGAGAATTTTCTTTGGGCCCGTCAATACGTTAAAGGGATTTGCTCCATGGAATGGAAACTAAAGCCACTCGTACAAGTTATAAAAGCGTTTAGTGCAACAAGTGTTGGCACTGTAATGCTACTGAATGGTGCTCAGGCATCGGTTGATGACTTTGCCGTTACGGTTGGTACAGGAAGTATTGCCGCACCGGATAGCAAAACCAATATCGTTACTCAGGCTAGTAAAGTGATGATCGCAACAGTAAGCCGATTGGATCTGAGCAGTAATGAATTGTTGCAACACAATGCCCAGCTTTCAGGATCATCTGTTCTGTATAAAATCCAGGATCTGAAAGCGTCTGATATCCAGGGACGGATTGAGGGAAATGCGAACCTCAAACTGATGGTATTACAAAATCGTAACGGGATGGTGTTCGGTTCCGGTTCAAAGGTCAATGTTAATTCTTTCGTCGCAACCACCCTTGATATTGATGACTCAGCATTCCAGTCTGGCCAGTTGGTCATGGATGCGAACGGCAGTACCGGTGTAATTGTAAACCAAGGCCTGATTCAGGCGGCAACTGGTGGTTCTGTCGCGCTGGTGGCGGGTCAGGTTGAAAACCAGGGGGTTATCCTGGCAGAAAAGGGCCGTGTTGAGCTCGCTTCCGGTAGTGCGGCCACAATCGATTTTGATGGTGATGGTTTATTGCAGCTGCGGGTAGATGAGGCGGCGACATCAGGCACTGGTGATGCAGTTGCAAATAGAGGTTTGATCGAAGCAGAAGGTGGTGAAGTTTATCTTACCGCGAAAGCCGCGCGGGATGTATTTACCCGCGTTGTAAACAACAGCGGGGTGATTCGGGCTGGAGGCGTAGAGAGCCAAGGCGGTGTAATCCGTCTCGTTGGTGAGGGTGGTGATACCTTTAACAGCGGTAGTTTAATTGCTGGTTCCGCTGATGGTGAGGGTGGGGACATCGATGTGCTCGGTGAACGGGTGGCGCTAACCAGCAGTGCACTTATTGATGCCTCAGGTAAAACGGGAGGAGGTCAGGTACGGATTGGTGGGGATTATCAGGGAAGCAACCCGGATATAACCAATGCTTCTGATACTTTTGTGGGTTCTGATGTCGAAATAAAAGCCGATGCTACCGATCATGGTGATGGCGGACGAATTATTATCTGGGCTGATAACAGCACTAACTATCAGGGTGAAATTAGTGCCAGAGGTGCAGGAAGTATCGGAAACGGTGGTTTTGCAGAGGTATCCGGTCAGCAATCTTTGAACTTTACCGGTGATGCTGATCTGAGCGCTGAAATGGGCCGTAATGGTCAGTTATTACTTGACCCAGAAAATCTTAGTATTGTCGCTGATGACGGTATAGCTCCAGGCCTGCCCGGAATTGATGCCACTGATTTTGAGTTTTCCGGAACAGAGAATAGCATCGATAACGATACTATTAGTAAATTACTGTTAACGACAGATCTGACCCTGCAGGCGCATGACGATATTACAGTCTCAGCCGGAGTCAGTATTGATACAGGCAATAGTCTTACGTTAGAAGCAGGCGATGATATTCATATCAATGCCGCTATTAGTAATACGGGTAGTGGTGATCTACGTTTTATTGCAGGTTCTGCAGCTGCAGTTCCAGTATCACCTGACGGGGATGCTCAGATTTTATTGGGGGCTGATATTTCTACCCTCGGTAATCAGACCTACGATGGCGACATAGCTCTGAGTAACGATGTAACACTTACCGCAACCGGAATGGGTAGTGCGGTAAACCTGAATGGCACAATGCAAGGTCTACAAAATCTGGTAGTGACTGGCGCATTACAGAGTGCCGGTGCGGTTGATATTAATGACCTGAGCGTTAGCTCAGATGCAACGTTCTCCTCCACCCTGGATGCGGATGCAGTAACTGTTGGTGGTAACGCGATCATCAGCAATGTTGTGACCGCGGATAGTTTGGCTATCACCGGGACGACCGGTCTGGGTGCAGACGTTAAGACGACGGGCGCCCAGAGCTATAATGGCGCGGTAACCCTGACGAATGGGGTTACCCTGACTGGTACAACCGTTACCGCCAACGCAGTGACCGGTGCGCATAACTTGAGTGTGACCGGCGATGCCGGGCTGAACGGCGCGGTATCGGTCAATGATCTGAGTGTCAGTGGCGATGTAGCTCTTGCTTCCACGCTGGATGCTAATGCAGTAATTGTTGGTGGTAACGCGATCATCAGCAATGTTGTGACCGCAGATAGTCTGGATATTACAGGGACGACCGGTCTGGGTGCAGACGTTACGACGACGGGTATCCAGAACTATACCGGTGCGGTAACCCTGACGAATGGGGTGACTCTCACAGGCACTACGGTCACAGCTAACGCAGTGACCGGGGCACACAATCTGACGGTGGATGGTAATGCTGATCTGAATGGAGCGGTATTGGTCAATGATCTCAGTGTCAGTGGTGATGCGACTCTTGCCTCCACACTGGATGCTAATGCTGTAACCGTTGGCGGCAATGCAGCGATTGGCGATGCCGTTACCGTAGATAGTTTGAACATCACTGGAACGACTGACTTGAGTGCCAATGTTATCACTACAGGGAATCAGACTTATGGTGGTAATACC
>JAIBDA010000029.1 GCA_024679635.1 Amphritea sp.
AGCGCAGATCGTCAGGAATTCGTCAGCTTTCAGTGATGCGCCGCCAATCAGGCCGCCATCAATATCCTGTTGAGCCAAAAGCTCTACTGCATTTGCAGCATTCATACTACCGCCATATAGAATCGACAGATTTTCAGCTATTTTTGCATCTTTTTCCGCAAGCTGAGCGCGAATCGCAGCATGCACTGCCTGCGCATCCTCCGGCGTAGCCGTCAATCCGGTACCTATAGCCCAAACAGGCTCATACGCAACAACCGTTGAAGCGAAACCCTCAATACCGATCTGCTGCAACACCACATCAATCTGCGAACTCACTACCGTCAAGGCATTTCCGGCTTCACGCTGTTCAAGCGTCTCACCGACACAAAGCACCGGAACCATACCAGCTTTAAGCGCCGCGGCGACTTTTTCAGCCACTATCGCATCACTTTCACCAAAGATACTGCGTCGCTCAGAATGCCCTAAAATCACATACTCACAACCCAGATCTTGCAGCATTTCCAGCGACCATTCACCGGTATATGCACCCTTCGGCTGCGCTGACACATTCTGCGCACCTACCGAAACAGGGGCATCAGCTGTCTGAGCCACAACCTGAGACAGGTAGACTGCAGGTGGACAAACCAGCGTCACCAAGCCGTCGATATTTATCGCACCGCCAGTGATATTTTCCAGCAAAGTCTTAATAGACTCACTGGTACCGTTCATTTTCCAGTTTCCTGCAACAATCGTCTTACGCATGAGCTTCCCTCTGTGCAAAGCGGCGCACATAGTACCCAGTTTCCTGATTATTTACAAGCTGATACAACTCAGCAGGCAAAAATTATCACAGCGCTTGCTTAACTACTTCAGCAAGCTCTTTGCACAGGCTTTCAACCCATACCGCATCGTCACCTTCAATCATCACACGAACCAAGGGCTCGGTACCCGAAGGCCTTA
This sequence comes from Amphritea sp., assembly GCA_024679635.1. Next base: position 940 of record JAIBDA010000029.1, read on the forward strand.
GTAAAACCCGGCCACGATCACCAAGACGTGACTCTATATCCGCCACCGCTGCCTGTACTGCAGGCAATGAGATCACATCAATTTTCTCACTAAGACGCACATTAATCATCGTTTGCGGCATCTTTCCCATGGCTGACTTCAGTACATGCAACGAAGCTTCGGTATCGGCCATCGCTCGCAGAACCTGCAACGCTGCAACAATGCCATCGCCAGTAGAGATCAGATGGCGACAGATAAGATGCCCGGAAGACTCTCCACCCAAAAACCACTCTCTCTCTGCCAACTCAGTCATTACATATCGATCACCCACCTGAGCCCGCACAAAAGGAATCTCCGCCTGCTTAAGCCCTTGCTCCAGGCCAAAGTTACTCATCAGCGTGCCAACGACACCGCCTTTAAGCTGATTCTTACGCTGCATCTCCATTGCAATAATAAACAGCAGTTCATCGCCATCGACCGTCGCGCCCTTATGGTCGACCATAATCAATCGATCGCCATCGCCATCAAGCGCAATACCCAGATCAGCCTTCTCTGCAACCACTACCTTTTCAAGCAATCGAGTAGAGGTGGCACCACAATTCTCATTAATATTAATTCCGTCAGGTGATGAGGCGATCTCAATTACCTCAGCACCTAATTCCCGAAATACTTTCGGAGCAATATGATAGGTAGCGCCATTAGCGCAATCTACAGCAATTTTTAATCCCTTCAGCTGAAGGTCACCCGATACCGTACCTTTACAAAACTCGATGTAGCGCCCAGCGGCATCTTCGATACGACGAGCCTTACCCAACTCGGCAGCTTCCACCGTCGTCATTGCCATATCCATCTGCGCTTCAATAGCATGCTCTATATCATCTGGCAGCTTAGTCCCCTGTTCAGAGAAAAACTTAATCCCATTGTCGTAATATGGGTTATGGGACGCACTAATAACTATTCCTGCGTTACAGCGAAACGTCCGGGTCAGATAAGCAATAGCCGGCGTAGGCATAGGCCCCAGCAGTAACACATCAACACCCGCTGCAGACAGCCCCGCTTCCAGCGCCGACTCAAACATATAGCCCGATATCCGGGTGTCTTTGCCGATGATGATCTTACTTCTACCTTCTCGAGCAAATACCTTACCTGCAGCCCACCCTAGCTTGAGCATAAAGTCCGGCGTAATAGGCGCCTTACCTACCTTGCCACGAATACCGTCAGTACCAAAATATCGCTTAGTCATTTTTTATCCTCATCCTGTACAGACTCCTTCAGCACCGCCTCAGCCATCCGAACCACATCCACTGTTTCTCTTACATCATGTACTCTGAAAATCTGCGCGCCTTGCTGAACCCCCAGAGCCACAGTAGCCAATCCCCCGGCAAGCCTTTGATCCACGGGGCGACCCAATACATGATCGATCATTGTTTTTCGGGAAGTCCCCACCAAGAGAGGCAACCCCATACTATGTAATCGGGCGAGATTATTCAGCAGCCTCAGATTATGTTCTACCGTTTTACCAAAACCAAATCCAGGATCCAGAATAATTCGATCACTCCCAATGCCCGCATTATGACAAGCACTCACCCGCTGTTTTAGAAAACAACTAACATCATCCAATACATCGACATACTCGGGCGCATCCTGCATGCTAGCCGGCCCCCCTTGCATATGCATTACACAGACAGGTAAACCCGTTCCTGCAGCCGCCTCTAAAGCACCTTCACGCCCCAGCGCACGGACATCATTAATCAGCCCGGCCCCAAGCCTGCCAGCCTCAGCAATCAACTCTGGCGCGCTAGTATCAACCGAGATAATCACATCAATCTCAGCGTTGATCCGTTCTATTACCGGCAGCACACGATCCATCTCTTCCTGGAGCGAAACAGGCGTCGCGCCTGGTCGGGTAGATTCGCCACCTACATCGATAAAGGCAGCACCGTCTTCGACCATCTGCCGCGCCCTTGAAATGGCTTGGTCAACACAAAGCACCCGTGATTCATACAGGGAACCACCATCCGAGAAGGAATCTGGCGTGACATTAACTATTCCCATCACTTGAGGACGACTCAGATCAAGGCGGCGGAAACCAAATTTATAGGCAGAAAAATCAGTCACTTCACTTCCTGTCGAGAGCTAATATTAAAAAAGGCCGGTCAGGGACCGGCCTTATGGCATTGAGCTTATCAGATCAGTGCAGATTCTGGTCCGGAGAATCTGAATCTTGATCAGATGCCGATCCATCAGCATCATCGTCATTCAGATCTTTTTCATCCAATTCAAAGTCGTCCTCATCCTTGGCTGCAGCAGCTTCATCCCGGGCCGCTCTGGAGTCAGATTCCTGCCATCCTTCCGGCGCAGAAACGGGCTTACGATCCATCAACTCATCGATCTGAGCACTATCGATCGTTTCATATTTCATCAATGCCTGAGTCATCGTCTCCAGAATATCTCGGTTATCTTCAAGCATCTTAGCCGCATTGCCGTAGCACTCGTCGATAATCTTGCGGGTCTCTGTATCAATCTTACGCTGAATCTCTTCAGACATCGGCTTTACACCCTGACCGTAACCACGATTGAACGGATCCTGCTCTTCATCATCATACAACAGCGGCCCCATCTCTTCAGACAGACCCCACCGCGCTACCATATTACGCGCCAGACTAGTGGCCCGCTGAATATCATTAGATGCACCTGTGGTAACGCCATCTTTACCCAGCGTCATCTCCTCAGCGATTCGGCCACCATAGAGACTACAAATATTAGAGATAAGCATCTTACGGCTATGGCTGTATCTATCCTCTTCAGGCAGGAACATAGTCACACCCAGTGCCCGTCCGCGGGGGATAATAGAAACTTTATAGACTGGGTCATGTTCTGGCATCAGACGACCAACAATCGCATGACCTGATTCATGGTAAGCCGTATTCAAGCGTTCCTCATAAGACATAACCATCGATTTACGCTCTGCGCCCATCATGATTTTATCTTTAGCCCGCTCGAACTGCTCCATGCCAACGGTACGCTTGCTAGACCGCGCAGCGAAGAGCGCAGCTTCGTTTACCAGGTTTGCCAGATCGGCACCTGAGAAGCCAGGAGTACCACGCGCAATGAGATCAGGTTTGACATCGTCACCCAATGGCACTTTACGCATATGCACTTTAAGAATTTTTTCACGACCGCGAATATCAGGCAGACCTACATGCACCTGTCGGTCAAAACGCCCCGGACGTAACAATGCCGGATCCAGCACATCAGGACGGTTAGTCGCAGCAATAACGATAACCCCTTCAGTACCTTCAAAGCCATCCATCTCAACCAGCAACTGGTTCAGAGTTTGTTCACGCTCATCATTGCCACCACCCATGCCAACACCACGGTGACGGCCGACCGCATCGATCTCATCAATAAAGATAATACAAGGTGAATTTTTCTTTGCCTGCTCAAACATATCCCGGACACGGGATGCGCCGACACCGACAAACATCTCAACAAAGTCTGAACCGGAAATAGTAAAGAACGGTACTTTCGCTTCACCGGCAATCGCTTTCGCCAGCAAGGTTTTACCGGTACCCGGATTACCTGACATCAGCACTCCGCGAGGAATATGACCACCCAGCCTCTGAAACTTTCCGGGATCCCGGAGGTAATCAACCAGTTCTTTAACTTCTTCTTTCGCCTCTTCAACACCGGCAACATCATCAAAGGTCGTCTTAATCTGGTCCTCACCCATCATTCGGGCCTTGGACTTACCAAAGGACATGGGACCGCCTTTACCACCGCCGCCTCCCTGCATCTGACGCATAAAGAACATAAAGATGGCAAGGATGATCAGAATCGGGAAACTGGCAACCAGCAACTGAGTCCAAACACTCTGCTTCTCAGGCTGTTTACCCTCAATCTGCACTTTATGGTTATACAGATCATCGACCAGCTTAGGATCCTGTAACGCCGGACGCACTGTTTCAAAGCGCTCGCCGTTAATCCGCTCACCCTCAATGGTGTAACCTTCAATAACAACCCGGCGAACCTGATCCTCTTTTACTGCGCTGATAAACTCAGAGTAAGTAAGCGTTTGCGAGGAGCTTTCGCTATTAAAATTGTTAAAAACGGTCAACAGCACTGCTGCGATGACCAGCCACAGTACTAGATTCTTAGCCATATCGTTCAAAGGAAAACCCTCTGTTCTCTCAAAATTAATGTCCGTCGGAAAACAAACAAAAGTACATTACTTAACCCGTAATAACTATATCAAGGACGAAAATTTCGTCCAATAAGATAAACCTCTCGCGAACGAGCCCGAGATGAATCGGGTTTACGGCTATATACCTTAGTAAAGCTACTGCGCATATCGTTCATATATTCGTCAAAACCTTCGCCCTGGAAAACCTTAGCAACAAAGTCACCACCCGGACGCAACACCTGACGAGCCATATCTAATGCCAGCTCAACCAGATACATAGCAACTGGCTGATCTACAGCATTCATACCACTCATATTGGGGGCCATATCAGAAATTACAAGGTCTGCCAGATCATTACCTAAGGTTTCCAGTATCTGATTCAGCACAGATTCCTCTGTAAAGTCCCCCTGAATAAACTGAACGCCAGGCAAAGGGTCCATGGACAGTATATCCGATGCGACCACTCTGCCATCATCGCCGACCAGTTCAGCCGCTACCTGAGACCAGCCACCCGGGGCTGCACCAAGATCCACCAACGTCATACCAGGACGAATCAGCTTGTCTTTATCGTTCAACTCCAACAGTTTAAAACTGGCCCGGGAGCGGTATCCCAGCTCTTTCGCTTTTTTTACATACTGATCGTCGAAGTGTTCTTGCAGCCAACGACCGCTGCTTTTTGATCTTGCCACCCATGACCCCATTCGGAATTTGAGTTAATGCCTACTTTCTGCACCACAACTCAGGTAAAATCTATCTATTATGAAACCGAGCGGATCTGCCGCTCCAATATTATCAAAGGCAAGTATTTTAGTATGAGCTTAACCTCTACGCAAAAGAAGCAGTTCCGGACCATCGGCCACAAGCTGAATCCTATCATTACCGTTGCCGGAAACGGCCTCAGCGAAAACATTCTACTCGAAGCTGACCGGGCACTGGAAGACCACGAGCTGATCAAAGTTAAATTCGCCGTAGGTGATCGGGATGCAAAGAAACAACTGATCACAGAAATGGCCAAGATCGTTGAAGCCCTGATCGTTCAGGAGATTGGTAACGTAGCGCTGTTCTACCGCGCCGCGAAAAGTCCAGACCCTAAACTGTCTAACCTGCTGCGCTAATTCGCCTCAACGTACTAACAAAAAGCACCAACAAAAAAACCGCCCAGTGGCGGTTTTTTTATTCCGGCAAAATCAGATATGAAATACCTGATCGACCTCGTATTCAACCCCGCCATTAGGCGTCTGCACTACCGCAACATCACCCTCTTCTTTACCAATCAGAGCCCTGGCAATCGGAGAGCTGATAGATATCTTGCCACTCTTGATATCCGCCTCATCATCACCCACGATCTGATACCGAACCGTCGCATCAGTGTCTAGGTTAATAATTTCTACAGTGGTACCAAAAATAACCTTCCCGGTATGCGGAATCTGCGTAACATCGATCACCTGAACAGAGCCCAGCTTGCCTTCAAGCTCTTGAATACGGCCCTCAATAAAACCTTGCTGCTCACGGGCAGCATGGTACTCAGCATTTTCTTTCAGATCGCCGTGCTCACGAGCTTCAGCAATGGATGCGATAACGACAGGGCGCTGAACGGTTTTAAGGTCGTCTAACTCCTCACGTAATGTTTTCTCACCCAGAACAGTCATTGGGAATTTTTGCATTTTCTATGCTCCTCAGTGCAGGTCTTGCAGACGACGAACAACTTTCTCTTCACCGTACTGCATCGCCATAATCATGGCTTCGGCGCCAGCCAGCGTAGTGCTATATGGCACTTTATGCTGCAATGCTGAGCGACGAATCTCTGCAGAGTCAGCGATCGCCTTACGACCTTCAGTAGTATTTATAACATAGACAATCTCATCGTTTTTAAGCATATCGACGATATTAGGACGACCTTCCGTTACCTTGTTAACCACCTGAACGTCGAGACCTTCAGCGGCAAGCAATGCTGCGGTACCGCGAGTCGCAACCAGCGTAAAGCCCAGGCCTACGAGATCACGAGCAACGGGCAATACGTTCTGCTTATCCACTTCACGCACAGAGATAAAGGCTTGACCGGTAGCAGGCATCTTCTCGCCAGCACCCATCTGTGCCTTCATAAAGGCTTCACCAAAAGTTTCACCCACACCCATAACTTCACCGGTAGACTTCATTTCAGGCGACAGGATAGGGTCAACACCCTGGAATTTATTGAACGGGAAGACCGCTTCTTTAACGTTGAACAGCGTTGGTACAATCTCTTCTGTAAAACCGATCTCTTGTAACGTTTTACCGGTCATCACCTGAGCACCAATCTTAGCCAGGGAAACGCCAATACACTTAGAAACAAACGGCACAGTCCGGGAGGCACGCGGATTTACCTCAATAACGTAAACCTCGCCATCCTGGTAAGCCAGCTGAGTATTCATCAGCCCCACTACACCCAGCTCCAGCGCCATCTTGCGCACCATATCACGCATTTCATTTTGCAGATCTTCTGCAAGACTGTATGGCGGCAGAGAACATGCAGAATCACCGGAGTGAACACCCGCCTGCTCGATATGCTGCATGATCGCACCGATCACGACAGTTTTACCATCGGATACCGCATCAATATCGACTTCAATAGCAGCATTCAGGAAGTGATCCAGGAGCACAGGCGCATCATGTGAAACCTGCACCGCAGTCGTCATGTACTTACGTAGCTCGGACTCTTTGTAGACAATCTCCATTGCCCGGCCACCCAATACATAAGATGGACGTACAACTAGCGGATATCCTAGCTTTTCAGCTTCAATAATCGCTTCTTCCAATGAACGAACGGTAGCGTTCTCTGGCTGCTTCAAACCAAGACGTTTAAGCATCTGCTGGAACTGTTCACGATCTTCCGCACGGTCAATCGCCTCAGGCGAAGTACCAATGATTGGCACACCAGCCTGCTCCAACGCTAGCGCCAGTTTCAGAGGAGTCTGGCCACCGTATTGTACGATAACACCCTTAGGCTTCTCGACATGTACGATCTCTAGAACATCTTCCAATGTAATCGATTCGAAGTAGAGGCGATCAGAAGTATCGTAATCGGTTGATACTGTTTCAGGGTTGCAGTTAACCATAATGGTTTCAAAGCCATCTTCACGAGCGGCCAATGCTGCATGTACGCAGCAATAGTCAAACTCGATACCCTGTCCGATACGGTTAGGGCCTCCACCGATAACCATGATCTTGTCACGGTCAGATGGGTTCGACTCACACTCTTCTTCATAGGTGGAGTACATATAAGCAGTATCAGTAGAAAACTCAGCAGCACAAGTATCAACACGCTTGTATACCGGACGAATATCCATTGAATGACGGCGTTTACGCACCTGCTTTTCAGACACACCCAGCAACGTAGCCAGACGAGCATCTGCAAAACCTTTTCGCTTCAGACGATAGAGCTTATCTTTATCCAGTTCAGACAAAGACATTTCAGAAATCAGCTGCTCGTCCTTTATAAGATCTTCAATCTGAACCAGATACCAGTGATCGATACCAGACAGTTCATAAAGCTCTTCAACAGACATACCCAGACGGAAAGCGTCACCAACATACCAGATTCGCTCAGCACCTGGCTGCTTCATCTCACGGACAATCTCGGCACGAGCATCTTCACTTTTAAGGTCAACAATTGGGTCAAAGCCAGTTGCACCCACTTCAAGGCCACGCAACGCTTTCTGCAGCGACTCCTGCTGAGTACGACCAATAGCCATCACCTCACCAACAGACTTCATCTGAGTTGTTAAACGGTCATTAGCCTGTGGGAATTTTTCAAACGTAAAACGAGGTATTTTAGTTACAACATAATCGATAGCCGGTTCAAATGATGCTGGAGTTGCACCACCGGTAATATCATTTTGCAGCTCGTCAAGGGTATAGCCGATCGCCAGCTTTGCCGCTACTTTAGCAATTGGGAAACCTGTCGCCTTTGAGGCCAACGCAGATGAACGGGATACCCGGGGATTCATCTCAATGATGACAAAACGCCCAGTTTCAGGACACTGCCCGAACTGTACATTCGAGCCACCGGTTTCAACACCGATCTCTCGCAGCACCGCCAGAGACGCATCACGCATCCACTGATACTCTTTGTCAGTCAGGGTCTGCGCAGGCGCAACGGTAATTGAATCGCCCGTATGCACTCCCATCGCATCGAAGTTTTCAATAGAACATATGATGATGCAGTTATCGTGCTTGTCACGAACCACTTCCATCTCGTACTCTTTCCAGCCGATCAGGGATTCATCGATCAGTAGCTCACTGGTTGGCGACAAGTCCAGTCCACGTTCACAGATTTCGATAAATTCTTCTTTGTTATACGCGATACCACCACCGGTACCACCCATAGTGAATGATGGGCGAATAATCGACGGAAAGCCCAGCTGAGACTGAACCTGCAAAGCCTCTTCAAGACTATGAGCAATCGCCGCACGCGGACATTCCAGACCAATCGACTTCATCGCTTTATCAAAACGATCACGATCTTCTGCTTTATCAATAGTGTCAGCATTAGCGCCGATCATCTCAACACCGAATTGCTCAAGAACACCTTCGCGTTCAAGATCCAGCGCGCAGTTTAGCGCAGTCTGGCCACCCATGGTTGGCAGCAGAGCATCCGGACGCTCTTGTTCAATGATCCTAGCAACAGTTTTCCATTGGATAGGCTCGATGTAAGTGGCATCAGCCATCGACGGATCGGTCATTATGGTCGCTGGATTAGAGTTAACCAGAATAACGCGATAGCCCTCTTCTCGCAGAGCTTTACAGGCCTGGGCACCGGAATAATCAAACTCACAGGCCTGACCGATAACGATAGGGCCCGCACCGAGGATTAGAATACTTTGTATGTCCGTACGTTTTGGCATGTGTAAATAACCGATCGAAAATATAATTCTTTAAACACTGCCCGGGAGTACCTCACCGGGCAACACGTATGAGTCTTAACTCAGGTCTATCAGGCCTTGCGCGCTTCGATATCACGGATAAAGCGATCAAACAGCGGCGCAACATCGCGTGGACCAGGGCTAGCTTCAGGGTGCCCCTGAAAGCTGAATGCAGCTCGATCGGTACGCTCAATCCCTTGTAAGGATCCATCAAACAGTGATTTGTGGGTTGCCTTAAGATTCGCAGGCATCGACGCTTCATCGACAGCAAAACCATGATTCTGACTCGTAATCATAACCTGCTTAGTAGTTAAATCCTGCACCGGATGGTTAGCACCATGATGACCAAACTTCATCTTCATGCTCTGCGCCCCCGAAGCCAGCGCTAGCAGCTGATGCCCCAGACAGATACCAAAGATCGGCAGATCAGATTTACAAATTTCCTGAATAGCTTCGATAGCGTAATCACAAGGCTCCGGATCTCCCGGGCCATTTGACAGGAAAACACCATCAGGACTTAACGCCAACACTTCTGCAGCTGAAGTTTTAGCCGGCACCACTGTTAGACGGCAACCACGTTCAACCAGCATCCGCAAAATATTGCGCTTAACGCCAAAATCATAAGCTACGACATGATGGGGAAGCTCATCTTCGCTGCGTTCCACATGACCAGCTACGCGATCCCAGGTGGTAGAAGTCCACTGATACGGTTCGTCAGTAGTAACCTCTTTCGCCAGATCCATACCTTTCAGACCGGGGAAGGCTTTTGCCGCTGCCAATGCGCTATCTTCATCGATATCGCCGGCCATAATACAACCGCTTAATGATCCCTTTTCACGAAGAATTCGGGTCAGTCGGCGGGTATCTATATCCGCGATACCAACAATATTCTTTTCTTTCAGGTAATCATCCAGGCTCTGCTCGCAACGCCAGCTACTGGCGACTAACGGAAGATCCCGGATTACAAGACCGGCAACCCATGTATCAGAGGACTCTTCATCCTCCTTATTCGTTCCCACGTTACCGATATGCGGATAGGTCAGGGTCACAATCTGACGACAATACGATGGATCCGTCAGAATCTCCTGATAGCCCGTCATGGAAGTGTTAAATACTACTTCTCCGTTGGACTGGCCATCAGCGCCAATCGCTACTCCCCGGAAGATACTACCGTCCTCGAGGGCCAGAATGGCTGGTCTTGTCAAAATTAACCTCCCCGCTTAGTGCGAAAATCTAAACAGAATTAATAAACAGTAAGTTGCAAAAAAGCGAGGTAGAACAAAATGTCCACCTCGCTTTTTTGTATAGAATTCTTTGTGTGCATTCAGAGCATGCAAATCGGCGACATTTTAGTTCATCTAGCGCCCTTTGTCTATGTCACCCGCCCCTCCATTTTGAGTATCTGTAAAGATCCAGAACTCAAAACTAAAGCATAGTAGCTAGATCGCGACCCACTCGCAGGTTCGTTGCTCGTTGTGGAATTATCAGCCCCTGCACAATCAATGCAACAGCTCTCTTACAAAGTCATTAACTCTCTAGCTACCTATCACTTTTAAAAGAAGGCTTTTAGCGAGCAACGAGCAAGTCACGCCTTTTGTGACGGTCGATCTACGAACAGCGGCTCTTATCTCTTTTTGTGACATTCGAGCCACGAACGACGGCGCTTATTTATCCTTCAAAACATAAACCGATTCAGCTTCCATACGCCCACCACGACCTACA
>JAIBDA010000166.1 GCA_024679635.1 Amphritea sp.
ACCTATGCGGAAGAGATACTGAACGATACTGCTGACGATAAGGGTGGCAATAAAGGCGTCGATATTGTTCTCAACTCGTTAGCGGGTGAAGCTATCAATCAGAACTTCCGGGTACTTAAACCTTTTGGTCGTTTTCTGGAATTGGGCAAACGAGATTTCTATGAAAATACACATATAGGGCTGCGACCTTTCCGCAACAATATCAGCTACTTCGGTATCGATGCAGACCAGCTACAACAGGACCTGCCAGATCTGACCGCCAAACTGTTTGGCGAACTGATGCAGCTGTTTAATGAAGGCACCCTGTTCCCGTTACCTTACACCAAGTTTAACGCTCACCAGATTGTCGATGCCTTCCGCTATATGCAGCAGGCAAAGCAGATCGGTAAGATAGTTGTTACCTACGAGCAGGGCCTTAAAGCCGATACAACTGTCGTTGAAGCAAAGCCTGCTGCGCAATTGCAATTAGACCCTGCTGCTACTTATATGGTGACTGGCGGACTGGGTGGCTTTGGTCTTCGTACTGCCCAATGGCTAGTTGAAAAAGGGGCAAAACACCTACTACTGCTCAGCCGTAGAGGTAAAGCCTCAGATGAAGCCGCTGATTTCCTTCAGCAGTGTGACGCTCATGGGGTTAATGCCAGAGCAGAAGCTTGTGATGTGTCTGATAAAGCCGCATTAAACACGGTTATTAATCTATGCGGCCATGAACTACCGCCTCTTAAAGGTATTGTTCATGCAGCAACGGTTATCAATGACAATCTGATTCGCAGTCTTGATAAACAACAGATTGAAACCAGTCTGACGGCCAAAATGGTCGGTGCTAATAATCTTGATCAGCTAACGCGCCACCTGTCATTGGATATGTTTGTGCTCTACTCTTCTGCGACCACGTTACTAGGTAATCCAGGTCAGGCGGCGTATGTTGCAGCGAACCATTGGTTAGAAGCACTGACTGCAACGCGATGTAACAACGGTCTGGCAGCAACCTGTGTTCGTTGGGGCGCGATAGACGATGTTGGCTTCCTTGCCCGGAACGAAGAGATCAAGGATGCACTGCAAAACCGTCTTGGTGGCAACGCCTTAACCTCTGAAGATGGACTGGCAGTACTTGAACAGATGTTGATAAACAATCACCAGAGTCTCGGTGTAATGGAACTGGACTGGAGCTCACTCAGTCGCTTCCTGCCAAGCGCAGCGCAGAATAAATTCAGAGAGATTTCACGGCTATCTAACGATACTGAACAAAGCGATGAAGATAAACTCGATCTTGCAGCCATGATGGAGAATATGACAGAAGCAGAATTTAATGCTGCAATTCTAGAGATTCTGACCCATGAGCTGAGTGAAATTCTGATGATCCCTAGCGCAAAAATAGATCCTGAAAAATCGATCTATGATATGGGTATGGATTCCTTAATGGGCGTCGAGCTCATGACCGCCCTTGAAGCCCGAATAGGTATCCAGGTACCTGTTATGGCTTTGACTGAAACACCAAAACTGTCTCAGCTAACAGGTAAAATCATCTCGCTTATTGAAGGTGATACCAGTGATGAAACAGAGTCCGGCCAGGCCGTTGAAATTCAGCGGGTTGTAGCTCAGCACGGCGAGTCAGGTGATTCAAGTATTGCGCATAAAATTGCTCAATCAATAGAATCAGACAGTGACAATGAAAGTATTCGGATCGATCAATCATGACAGTCAAAAAACTCACCAGCGATCTGAAGCAAAAACTGATTCAGCAATCACTG
>JAIBDA010000011.1 GCA_024679635.1 Amphritea sp.
CCTGATGATCACCACCATCGCTGCGAATATCAGCAATCAACAACCACAGTTTGCGTTCCATTACAGAGCGCCCTCTGGCTAACGTCAGCCCTTTAAGTGCCAACTGTTCCGCCTGCAAATATTGACCCTGCTGACGGCGCAAATCCGCCAATTGCAGATAGACCTGTGGATCACGGGGGGCGATTCGCTGGGCGCGTTCAAGACTGCTTTGCGCAGAACGATACTCGCCCTGCTTCTGCTGCTGACGGGCTCCGTCTAACAGCGCAATCACGGCTGGGTTTCTTTTAGTCACAGGTACTGGGGCGGCCACTTCAGTGGTCACCACGGTAAACCCCTGACCGGTATCCACCGGTGTAGCGACGGCGGTGCCTTCGCTGGCATTACGATCAATCACCACCTCGCCCCCTGCAACAGAACGATCTTCCACCGCTGGGTTCAGGTTGGCATTACCGCCGATACAACCACTCAGCAATGAGGTAAACACTAACCCCAGGCCTGTACTGATAACTTTATTCATCTATATTATTCCGATCTGAACCAGCGCTTGAACAAGTCAAGCGGATTGCTAACGATAGTATCACCACAACCGGATGACTCCTGGGGTTCTGAACCTTTGATAAAGGGTAACTGCCGGGCACCTTCACAGCCCTCTCCAGATAGAAGTCCGGTCGCATCTTCGACCCAATGATACTCGATATCTGCAGGTCTTTCCGCCATAAATGGCTGGGGGCGTGATTGCTTCATAAACTCAGTCCACACCCGCAAAGCACCACTACTGCCGGTCAACGGCAGGGGCTTGTTATTATCCAGCCCCAACCAGACCACCGCCAGGCGATCACCGGCAAAGCCCGCAAACCAGCTGTCCCGCTGATCATTGGTGGTACCGGTCTTACCCGCCACAGTCAGATCCTGTGGTAAACGAGTATAAACGGAGCGGGCCGTTCCTTCAGTCACAACCTCCTGAAGCGCATACTGAATCAGATGCACCGGACCATCCGCTACCGTCTGCATAATACTGAACGGATAACGGGACAGTTCCTCATTGTGACTATCGGTGACCATGCGTATCGCCCGCATCGGTACCTGAAAGCCATTCCCCGCGATGGTTTGATACAACTGTGCAACTTCCAGAGGCGACAGAGCAGTTGATCCAAGCAGCATCGATGGATACTCTTTAACATCGCGCTGCAGCCCCAGTCGTTTAAGCATATCGACCACTTTATCCGTACCAACCTCAAGCCCCAGGCGGGCAGTCGACTGATTGTATGAATGAGCTAGCGCACTGTGTAACGGCACCAGACCATGACTACTGCGACCATAGTTTTTCGGTTGCCAGACGTCACCATTGGCCAGCTTCACCTCGATAGGCTCATCTTCGATGATCGAGGAGAGCGTATACCCCTCTTCCAACGCGGCCAGGTACACGGCGGGCTTAATCAAAGAACCCACCGGACGCCTGGCATCCAAAGCGCGGTTAAAGCCCTGGTAGCGGGTATTCCGCCCACCGACAATAGCCAGTACCTCACCACTCAGCGGATTACTTACCACGATACTGCCTTCCAATTCTTTAACCGGCTGGCCATAGCGTTTCTGCAGCCTGCCAACCACTTCTACCAGACTACGCTCGGCACGAATCTGCGCGATAGGGTCCAGTGTGGTGAATACCCGCAACCCTTCACTGTTAAGAGCTTCTTCCGGATATTCTTCCCGCAACTGGCGCTTTACCAGGTCCATGTAGGCAGGGTACGCGCCTTTCAACAGACTTTGCTGCTTCACCACACTCAAAGACTGCTTCTCAGCTTTGAGGCGTTCTGCCATGGTGATGTTACCTTGTTCCTCCAGCACCTTAAGCACCAGATTACGACGCTGAGTCGCGCGCTGCGGATGCCGCCGCGGATCATAATAAGAGGGCCCTTTTACCATTGCGGCTAGTAATGCGACCTGGTGTAGCTTTAATTCCCGGATCGGTTGGGCAAAGAAATACTGGCTGGCCAAACCGAAACCATGGATTGCCCGGGCACCTTCCTGCCCCAGATAAACTTCATTCAAGTAAGCCTCTAGAATTTCGTCTTTGCTGTAGTGCAGGTCCAGCAGCATCGCCATCGGAATCTCTGCCAGCTTTCGGCTCAGCGAACGTTCAGAACTGAGGTAGAAGTTCTTAATCAGCTGCTGAGTCAGGGTACTGCCCCCCTGAACAAATCGTTTCGCCTTCACATTGGCTACCATCGCCCGGGCGATTCCCCTGGGAGAGACGCCGTAATGGCTGTAATAGCTGCGGTCTTCAATCGCGATAAGCGCATCAACCAGATACGGCGGCGCCTCCGATAACTGAATCAGATCCCGGTCTTCATTGTCTCTTGGATAGATTCCTCCAATCAGCGCCGGCTCTAGCCGCGCCAGCGATAATGATCGACCAGATTCATCGCGAATAGCACTCAGCTGCTCACCGCTGAACTCTATCAACAGCTTATGCGCATCTTCCGGGCCATCGGGAAAATCAAAGCCGCGGGTGTAGACCCGCGCTCGAGTGCTGGCCCATTCAGCGCTACCGGGTTGCGTGGCCCGGGCGGTAAATTGATAACCCAGCCCTTTTAATTCAATTTTCAGATCTTCACGACTGAGATTTTGACCCGGAAAGAGCTCAAGCGGGCGGGCATAAACTTTGGCGGGTAGCGCCCAGCGCTTACCCTCAAATTTTGCTTTCACCTGAGCATCAAGATAGACCAGCCCAGCACCAGCAACGACCAGGACAACGAGTGTTAACTTGAGCAGTAATTTAAATAAACGCAGCTTCCATGACGGCTTTTTCGGCTGTGTTTTGCGACTCTTTTGGGAACGGGATGAAGCTGCCCCTCTCTTTTTTGCCATTGGCTACGTATAATCCTCTGTTAAATCGGCAACTACTTACAAAATTCATGACTCAAGAACTGATCACAGCCCTGTCAAATCCAAACAATTATCCTCATCCGGTCACTGACATCCGGGTGATAGAGACGCATATCTCCTGGGTGATTCTGACTGGCGAGATCGCTTACAAAATCAAAAAACCCGTAAACTTTGGATTTCTAGATTTTACCAGTCTGGAGAGTCGCAAACACTACTGTAATGAAGAACTACGTCTAAATCAGCGGTTAGCACCCGATATTTATCAGCAGGTTGTCTCTATATGTGGTTCAGCGGAAAAACCCACCTTAACCGGTGGTGAATTAACCAAATCTGAACTAGTTGATAACGACAAGACTAATACCCAATTAAGCAATCCCGACGCTCCCTTCGAATATGCCGTACAGATGCGGCAGTTTGATGACTCCCTGCGGTTAGACCGCCTGTTACAGAAAAGTGCCCTAACACCGGAACATATTGACGAACTCAGTCAACAGATCGCGAACTTCCACCTTCAGGTACCCCATGCCAGCACCGATGGTCCCTGGGGAGAGCCTGAAACGATCTGGGGAGTAGTCAGTGATAACTTCCTCCACACCGGCGAACATCTGGACACTCTGGATGACTGGATGGAATTGCAGCAGCTGGCATACCAGATCAGCCAGCAGTTTCGCAGCCTGACACCAAAAATAGAACAGCGTAAGCGAGAAGGTAAGATTCGCGAGTGCCATGGTGATCTGCATCTGGCTAATACGACTCTGCTGGAAAATCAGGTACGGCTGTTTGACTGTATCGAATTTAATCTTGAATTCCGCTGGATCGATACCATCTGTGACCTGGCATTCCTACTGATGGATCTGGAAGCCAATCAGCAACAACCGTTATCTCATCGCGCTCTGAATCGCTACCTGGAACTGACCGGAGACTATGACGGCACTCAATTATTGAATTTTTATAAGGGCTATCGAGCGATGGTCCGGGCCAAAGTTGCAATGATCGGTGCCGAACGGGATCTGTTGGAATACCACCGCTATATCAAACTGGCCCTGAGTTACGCCAACAAACCGTCACCGGTACTATTCCTAATGCATGGAGTCTCCGGCAGCGGCAAAAGCTATATCAGCCAGAAACTGTTGGAACGCAGTGGTGCCATCCGCATCCGTTCAGACATTGAACGTAAACGCTTGCACCGGGAGTCCAGCCTGAAAGGAGACAACCTGGAACTCTATGGTCATGAGATGAATGTGCATACCTATAATCATCTCAAAGCCCTGACGCTAAAGCTGCTCAAAGCGGGCGAATCCGTTATCGTCGATGCCACGTTTATTCGGGAACGCACCCGCACCAGCTATATCCAGATGGCGGGAAAGCTCGGCATCGGCATTCGCATCATCTCCTGCAGCTGTAATCAGACGCTAATGGAGCAACGCCTCGTACGGCGACAGCAGGAAGGCACTGACCCGTCAGATGCGAATGTTGAGATCATGCAACAGCAGCAGGATAGCAAACAGCCTTTAACTAAAGCGGAACAACCTTTCTGCTACAAAGTGAATACCAACGCAGCAGAACCTATCGAAAGCCTCTGTGAGCTGATCAGACAGGATCCGCAGATAACCCTGCCCTTAAGTAATTAAGACTAAGGCTGATACCCAGCCCCTTTACTTATAACCCTCACTTATAAAAAAGAGACCTGACTCAGCTTCCACTTTTCGTACCGATACCTGGTACAGATCGCTGAGAGATGTTTCAGTCATCACCTCATCTACCGACCCTGAAGCCAACATCTGTCCGTTCTGCAGCAAAACAATCTGGTCTGCCAGCTGCGCCGCTAAATTCAGATCGTGCAGCACACAACAAACCGCTACTCCGTTAATCGCGACTTCTCGGATATGTTGCAACAGCAGCTGCTGATATCTCAGATCCATCTCGCTGACCGGCTCATCCAGCAGTAATATCCGACACTGATCACCCACCTGCGCCATCACCCGGGCAACCTGAACCCGCTGCTGCTCGCCACCGGACAGTGATGTATATTGACGCTGAGCCAGCGAATCCAGTTCAAACTGCGTTAGGTAATCATTCACCCGCTCAGCCGTAGCGATAGAATCCAGCTGTAACGGATAGCAGCCCAGGGCGACTACTTCATCAACCCGAAAAGGGAAGTTCAATGGCTGCTGCTGGGTATACATCGCCAGATAGAGCGCCCTTAATTGTGGATCGAGCCCTGAAACAGGCCGTTCTTCTAATAACACAGAGCCACTATCTGGCGAGTGCAATCCAGACAGCAAACCTAATAAACTGGACTTACCCGCCCCGTTAGGGCCCAACAGTACCGTCACCTCCCCCGGAATTAGCTGCAAGCTAATATCCTGCAGCAACGATTTACCATTTCGACTCAGGCTCAGATGATTGGCGGTTAGCATATGCCTGACTCCTGCTTACGCCGGGTCAGCAGTAAGAGAAAAAATGGACCGCCCACCAGCGCTGTAACTATCCCCACCGGCAGCTCAGCCGGAGAGACTAGTAGACGAGAAAGAATATCGGCTACCGTCAGCAATACGGCCCCCAATAAGCCGGATAATAGCAACAGTCGCCGGTTATCCGGGCCCGTCATCAGGCGCACCAGATGCGGCACCACCAGTCCGACAAAGCCAATAATGCCGGTCAGCGCTACTACCGCACCAACACCCAGCGCAATTAACAGAATGATCACTCGCTTACAGCGCACCACATCTAGCCCTAACAAGCTCGCTTGTTGCTCTCCCAGCAGCAACAGATTCAACTTCTGACCGTAGCGAGGCAGTAGCCATAAAACCGGCAGCGCAGCCACCAGCAACACCAGCAAATCCTGCCAGCGACTGTGATTCAGACTACCTAACAACCAGAAGCTCAGCTGGCGCAATTCATTGTCTGCGGCAAAGTACTTCAATCCGCCAAGCCCGGCGAGCGCTATCGCATTGATCGCAATACCACAGAGCAACATATTAGTGACTGAAACGCCCTGTAGGGTGACGGCCAGGCGGGACACCAGCAAAGTCGTTAACACCCCGCCGACAAAAGCAGCCAGGGGCAATAACAGGCCACCCAACAAAGCCAATGAACTACCCAACAACACCATAACAATGCCCGCACTCAGGGCCGCACCCGCAGAGATACCAATCAGGCCGGGGTCTGCCAGAGGATTTCTAAAGAGTGATTGCGCTGCCGCACCGGTCATTGCCAGCACCGCACCGGCTAACAACGTCAGCAGTAAACGAGGCACCCGTAGCTGCCAGAACACCTGACTGGCAACCGAATTATCAAAAATCGACGTCAGATCAAGTGAAACCGGGCCAGTGATGAGCGACAAGATCATCACCAACGGCAGTGAAAGCCAAAAGATTAACGATATTTTTGTTTTATTCATCAGTGCTGTTCCAGAACAAAATCAACCGGGATACGAACATAGGAAGCGACCGCGATACCATTAGCCTGAGCCGGCACAAACTGCCACTGCTGCACGGCCTTGCGGGCTGCCTGATCCAGCAACTGCGAGCCCGAACTCTGTTCTATAAGCAAATTATGGACATCACCGGCCGGGCCAATATCTGCCCGCAACACCACTTGGCCCTCAATACCACGTTTACGGGCTAAACGGGGGTATTTAGGTGGCTGTGGTGGAATACGAAACACTGGATTCGACTGATACAAAGGGGCTACCCGAATAGCCTCAGGCGCGGAAACGGCCTGCTGCGCTGTTGCGACAAGTACCTCTGCAGGCTCTTCTGTAAACACTTGGGGCAACTTCCTTTGAACCAAACGCCCTGACTCCGACAAAGAGGAATCTTCTGCCCTCCCCTTGTTCACCTTAATCCCATTAATGTTGTGAATCTCTTTGGGCGCTTGTGAAGCCGTGACCGTTTTCAAAAGAGCCGGGGTAACGGGATGGTATTCAGAAGAGTCCGACACAGAAGCTCCTGACTGAGGGCGCTCTGATTTTAAAGGTCTTAAGACTGATGATTCTGATTTTTCGGGCTCTTGCATCGTAGGCACCGATTCCACATTGTCCGATATCTTTTCAATGACTTTACCGACATCAGAACGGCTCGCCGTTACTCTGATCGCCAGGCTTTGCCCGCTTAGTTTTGGCGACTCTTCATCATTCAGCCAGCCACCACCGATCAGCGTCAGATGCACGGCCCCTGACAGAAAGATGGCTATTATAAATATGCGCAACTCCAGAAGAGTTGCCAGCAGGCTGTTCACAAGTTCAAATCGCTTTTATTTGTAAAAGTATGTGTAAGGTATGCAAAGTAACAAAAGATGGCGATTATAATAGCAGCATCAGCCAGACTGTCTGATATTTTCTCATGGAACTATTAAGCGGATTCACTATGACCACTGCCACTCTGTTATGTCAGCTAAGCGAATTGCCAGAGCACGGAGCCAAAGGATTTGACCTTGAGCAACGCAAGCTGTTTGCCGTAAAACGTCAAGGAGAGGTTTTTCTTTACGAGAACCATTGTCCACACCAGGGAATTCCGCTGGAGTGGATGCCGGATATTTTTCTTGATGCTGAAAAACAGTTTATCCAGTGTTCCACCCATGGAGCATTGTTCACTATCGATCAGGGACTGTGCATTGCCGGCCCCTGCGTCGGCGCAAAGCTGCAAACGATAGCCTTCGAGATCATTGATGGGGCCATCTGCATTCAGCACTAATCAAGCGCCAGAACCGGTCAAACTTAGAAAAGAATCGGTAGTGAGTGACTGATAGTCACCTCCTGTGGGGTAATTTTTGCACCGTACGCATAGACCTCCACCCCAGCCGAGATAGCTTCCCGCAACAGCTGGCCATATTTGGGATCGATATGATCTGCAGGACGCACCTGTTCAATACCGGTGTGGGGAACACAAAATATCAAAACCGACCGATATCCCTGCTCTACCATCAGCATCAATTCTCGCAGATGTTTAGCCCCCCGGGTTGTTACTGCATCGGGAAAAGCGCCAAGACCTTGTTGCTCTAACAACGTGACATTCTTGATCTCCACATAACAAGATGGGCGTTGAGCATCCTCCAGAAACAGGTCGATACGGCTATTTTCATCACCATACTTCACCTCCTGCCGGATCGTTTCATAGCCCTGAAGTTCGTCAATCACACCGGCTTCTATCGCCTCTTTGATCAGCGCATTAGCTCGACCGGTATTAATACAGGCCCAAAACCGGCCTTCAACTCGAACCAGCTCCCAACCAAACAAATATTTTCGCTTTGGGTTTCCTGAGTCCTTTATCCAGACTTCACTACCCGGGTCAGCACAGTTCTTCATCGAACCCGTATTTGGGCAGTGAACTGTCAGTTGACTCCCATCATCCAACACAACGTCCGCCAGAAATCGTTTATAGCGCTTAATCAGTTTCCCCTGCTGCATATTTTCCAGCTTCATCGTTTCAACCTGTGACGCAGACGTAACAGCGCTTTCTCGATCTGACCGATACTGGTGGTATAGGAGAAGCGGATAAACTGATTGGCCCGGTGATCTCCAAAATCAATACCCGGGGTCACCGCCACTTTATCCTGCTCCAGCAGCTCCCAGCAAAAATCAAAGGTGTTATCAGTCAGGTGGGATGCGTCAGCATAGACATAGAAAGCACCTTCAGGCATCAAAGGAATATTAAAACCCAGTTCCCGCAGCCCATTAACTAACAGGTCGCGACGTTCCCTGAACGCCTCTCGACGCTGCTCAAGAATAGTCGTTGTTTCCGGATTAAACGCTTCTAACGCGGCGTACTGAGAGATTGTCGGTGGCGATATAAACAGATTCTGCGCCAAGCGTTCGATCTCGCCGACCGCTGATTCAGGCACGATAGTCCAACCCAACCGCCACCCGGTCATACCGAAATATTTAGAAAAACTGTTCAATACAAAAGCATCCTGATCCACTTCAAGCACTGAAGTCGCATCAAAACCATAGGTCAGACCGTGATAAAGCTCATCAACAACCAGATGCCCGCCTTTTGCCCGGACTGTCTGGGAAATAAGTTCTAACTGCTCTCGATGAACCACGCTACCCGTTGGATTAGCAGGTGATGCTAGTAGTACCCCGGCAGTCTGCGCATCCCAGTTTTGTTCAATCAACTCAGGCGTCAGTTGATAGTTATCGCTGGCATCTACCGGTATAAGCTGACCTCGCGCTTCCAGTAAACGTAAAAAACGGGGATTACAGGGATAACCGGGGTCCGCCATCATAAAACGCTGCCCCGGATTAGCCAGGGTAGCAAACACCATCAATAGAGCCCCTGAGGCACCCGCAGTAACAATCACCCGTTCAGCGGGGATATCCAACCCATAACGCTCTTTATAGAAACCCGCAATCGCCTCACGCAGCGGTGGAATCCCTGCCGCTGGAGTGTACTGGGTATGCCCGGCCCGTATAGCTGCAATACCGGCTTCAGAAACCGGTTCAGGCGTAGCAAAATCAGGTTCGCCGGCGCACATATGCACAACATCATGTCCAAGCGCATCCAGCTCTTTTGCCCGTTTTAACAGATCCATAACTTTAAAGGAGTCGATCTCAGCGACCCGGTCCGACCAGTTACTCATTAAAGGAGGTTTCCTTGGTGATTAAAATAAGGGCTCGATAACAGATGCGCAGATTATACATTAGTACCAACCCCAGCAAAGGGCTTCTCCATTGACAGTGATCAGCTAATACTGGCTGAATTCTTACTAGAAACCGGGTAATTACTGCTATATTTAGACGTTATGCTACTGTCATTTCTGATGACCATACAAAAGATTGATTAACTTAAGGAAAGGTGAACTTATCTTTTGAACTAGTTTTTTGATCTGGGGGCTGGTGAAACCTGAACGGTTCTGGTACCTTCAGCTCCCTTCTGATTGTTGGTTTAATATTGCCAGCATCAAGGCCGTTGGTAGAAGCGTTCGGGCACGGTTGCCCGACTTTGTAGAAAGAGAAGCGAGGCAGAACTATGCCGCATCAAGAAACACAGTTCACACACTTTGAACCTTACCCTATCAAGGAAGGCGATGAGTACATGGACGAACCTCAGAAAGATCATTTCCGCAATATACTGAATGCCTGGAAACAGGAGCTGATGGAAGAGGTCGATCGTACCGTAAACCATCTGCAGGAAGAAGCGACCAACTTTGCAGATCCTAGCGATCGTGCAAGCCAGGAAGAAGAGTTCAGTCTGGAGCTTCGTACCCGTGACCGTGAGCGCAAGCTTATCAATAAAATTTCCAAAGCGATGGAAAGTATTGATGAAGACGATTACGGCTACTGTAACGCTTGTGGTGTAGAAATTGGCGTTCGTCGCCTGGAAGCCCGTCCGACTGCAACCTTATGTATTGATTGCAAGACGCTGGCTGAGATCAAAGAGAAGCAGCTCGGTATCTGATCTGTCTGCGGCTGACCCCTGGTCAGCCGCTGTTACAATGATCTATACAGGACGCTTCGCCCCCTCACCCACAGGGCCGCTTCATTTCGGCTCACTTCTGGCGGCTCTTGCCAGCTATCTTGACGCCCGCTCCCATCAGGGGGACTGGCTGGTTCGTATCGAAGATCTGGACCCACCCCGCGAAGTCAAAGGTGCTACTGACAACATTCTTCGCACCCTTGAGCAACTAGGTCTCCATTGGGATCACAGCGTTGTTCGACAAAGTCACCGCCTCAGTATCTATAACGACATTCTCACAGACCTGACGAATAACGGTCAGGCCTACCCCTGCACATGCTCCCGACAACAGATTCAACTTCGTAGTGGCAACTCCCACTATGACGGTTTTTGCCGTGATCACATACCTGACGCCGATCAACTTTTTGCTATGCGTAGTCGTTGCAACGCAAACTACAGCTTTGATGACCAGATACTCGGACACCAGAACTTCGCCTCTCAGAAGGAAGACTTTGTTATCTTTCGCAGGGATGGATTCTTTGCCTATCAATTAGCCGTAACGGTTGATGATGCAGAACAACAGATCACTCATGTTGTTCGCGGATCAGATCTGCTAGATTCAACACCCAAACAGATTCATCTGCAGCGTCAGCTAGGCTATCATCAGCCTGTCTATGCGCATATTCCGGTGGCAACAAATGCGCTGGGGCAAAAACTCAGTAAGCAAACCTTTGCCCCGGCTCTGAATCAGAATGAAAGAGTACAGCTTGTGATAAAGGCATTAAACTTCCTCGGGCAGCAGCCTATAGCAGAGCTGGCAGACAGTACTATCGAAGAGTGCCTCAACTGGGCAGTAGAGCACTGGAATCTAACCGCTGTTCCTGCCTGCCTGAGTATGTCACTGGAGGAAAGCTAATGCATTTCTACCGCCTTTTAATCGTTCTGGTAATCGGTGGGTACCTGCTATCCCCGATTCTGGATCAATGGTGGCCCGACGCAGCGACCCCCTGGTATCGGCCTTTCATTATCTGGGCGGCACTCATCCTGATGGTAGCAATTTTAGAGCGGAGACGACGTCAAGATGAGTTTTAATCTGACCGAACTACTGTTCATCGCGATTACCTACCTGACTTTTCTGTTTGGCACTGCCTACATTACTGAACGGGGCTGGATTCCAGCCCGCGTCATCTACCATCCGATCACCTATATTCTGTCATTAGGAGTGTTCACCAGCGTCTGGACTTTTTATGGCACTTTTGAACTGGCCAAAGAATCTGGTTATAGCTTCCTGGCTTCCTATTTGGGCGGGTCCGCAGCCTTTTTTCTGGCGCCAGTGATATTAGTGCCCATTCTCAGAATCACACGAACCTATCAGCTCAGCTCCCTTGCCGACCTGTTTGCTTTCCGTTTTCGCTCCGCCACCGCCGGAACCCTGACAGCAATCTTCTCATTACTGGCAATACTGCCACTAATCTCCATACAGATTCACGCTGTAACTGATTCACTGCATATTCTTAACCAGGACCTCTCCTCCGATCAGGTCGCCATTGGTTTCTGTACGCTGATCGCTCTCTTTTCGATTTTGTTCGGTGCCCGTAACCCTTCTCTGCGCTATAACCGCACCGGGTTAATTGTCGCGATGGCCACCGGGTCGCTGATTAAACTGATCGCTATCGGCACCATAGCTCTCTATGCGTTATACGGTGTCATGGGCGGGCCCGGTGGACTCGACCTTTGGTTACAGCAACACCCTGAAGAGGTCAAAGTCTTCAACACCCCGCTGGACAGCGATATGTGGCGAACTATGCTGTTGGGTTTTTTCTCAGCAATCATCGTAATGCCTCATACCTTTCATATGATGTTTACTGAAAACACCTCATCCAACAGCCTACATAAAGCCAGCTGGGGCATCCCTCTCTACTTACTACTACTGGCGCTGGCCGTCCCCCCCATCCTCTGGGCAGGTATAAAACTCGGCGTTGGCGATCATCCAGCCTTTCTTATTCTCAATATGGGCGTAGCACTGGACTCTAACTTTCTAACAATTCTGGCTTTTATCGGCGGGCTGGCGGCGGCCAGCGGTATTATTATCGTCGCGACCATTTCAATCACTTCAATGCTGCAGAACCATATCGTTTTACCCTTAATTCCACCGATTGCGACCCATGAGCTATACTCGCGATTACTATGGCTAAGGCGATCACTGATCATCGTGATGATGTTATTCAGCTATCTGTTCTATAGCAAAATAGGCCTGAATTTTAATCTGCAATGGCTGGGCACACTTGCATTTATCGCCTTTATGCAATTTCTACCCGGCATACTGGCAACTCTCTTCTGGCCCGGAGCCAACCGTACAGGTTTCTGCCTGGGACTGATTGCTGGCATGGGCACCTGGATTATTACCATGTTACTGGGTTTACTCACCGGTACAGACACAGCACTGCTCATTCAACAGGACTGGCACCAGATTGCGATCTACGCTTTAGCTGCAAACATCACTATTTTCCTGTTAGCCTCACTCATCGCCAAGAGCTCCAAGGAAGAAATAGCCAGTGCCAGTGCTTGCTTGCATAACAGTATTCAGCGTCCGATTAGCCCTCAGCTGGATATTAGCAATAGCGATGAATTGGTTGAACTGCTCAGCAAAAAATTAGGCAAAGAGACCGCTCAACGGGAAATAGATAACGCCTTAAAAGAACTTAAGCTGACTAAAAAGGAGCTGGATGCTATCGATCTTATGCGCCTCAACACACTGATAGAAAGTCGTCTCAGCGCCCTATTCGGGCCGGTCGGCGCCAGTAGCCTGCTTTACCAGAACACAGAAAAAAATACGCTCGACCAGTACCGCACCCAGGATATCCACCTGCTGGAAGGGCAACTGGAAAACTACCAGACCCAACTCAGTGGATTAGCCGCTGAACTGGATAATTTACGCCGTCACCACCGCATGACCCTGCAGCGACTCCCGATCGGCGCCTGCTCTCTGGATGAAAAAGGTCAAGTTATTTTCTGGAACGCAGAGATGGAGCATTTCACCGGATTAAGCACTTCATCAGTGCTAACGAAAAAGCTGGTTAACATTGCCGCTCCCTGGGGAGAGCTTCTGTTCAATTTTTCTGCCCTGAATCAGAACCACCTGCTCTCTCACCACATGCTGATTAATGGCGAAAATTGCTGGCTGAGTCTGCATAAAGCCAGCCTGGCTGATGATACAGACGCGATGGTGATACTGCTTGAGAACGAGACAGAAAACCAGATTCTGGTAAACCGACTTTCTCACAATGAACGGCTAGCATCCATCGGCCGTTTTGCGGCGGGTGTTGCCCACGAAATAGGTAACCCGGTCACCGGCATTGCTTGTTTGGCTCAGAACCTTAAGTACGAAACAGAAGACCCCATTATTCTCGAAAGCGGCGAACAGATCGTGGCCCAAACGGCCCGAATTACCCGAATAGTGCAATCACTGATCCGCTTTGCCCATACCGGACAAAGTGATGGCCAGCGGTTTGAGGAAAACATCAGCCTGAAAGAGCTAACAGATGAAGCTATCCATCTTGTGTCCATGGATAGCAGAGGCCGACAGATACAGCTAATGAACAATATTGATAACACAGTAAACGTTGGCGGCGACCCGCAGCGACTCCTGCAGGTGTTTGTAAACCTGATCAATAATGCTTGTGACGCATCACCGGATAACAGTTCAATCTGGCTGGATGCGTACGAGAGAAATAGCTCGCTAGAAGTAACCGTGACCGATGAGGGCAGCGGTATTGTAAAAGAACATCAGGATAAACTGTTTGAGCCTTTTTTCACCACCAAAGACCCCGGGAAAGGTACTGGATTAGGACTGCCTTTGGTATATAACATCATTGAAGAGCATTATGGTAGTATAAGCATAGTGAGTCCCGCCAATAAAAATCAGAATAATGGCACTCAAGTGGTTATCACCCTCCCCAAAAGCTTACAAGAATAAGCTTGCAGGATAAGTTTTTAAAAACGAAAACCTGTGGGCGAAGGCTAAGAAAGCAAAGGTATACCGAATGAGCCGCATTCTGATCGTAGAAGATGAATCTATTATACGTACTGCCCTCCGGCGTTTGCTGGAGCGCAATAGCTACTCCGTTGACGACGCTGGATCTGTCGACGAAGCAACCAGCCAGTTCAACCTCAATGACTACAACCTGATCATCAGCGATCTACGCTTGCCTGGTGCACCAGGCACCGACCTGATCAACCTGGCAAAGGCTGTTCCTGTTGTCATAATGACCAGCTATGCCAGCATGAGGTCAGCTGTCGATGCTATGAAAATGGGTGCGGTAGATTACATAGCCAAACCCTTTGATCATGATGAAGTGCTGGAAACCATCGCCAACATTATCAAGCTTCGTGGTGCTGAAGATAAAAGCACACAGGCAAAAGTAAATCCCGACAAATCAAAGGCGCCCTCAGCCAATCAGATGGTTGGCACCTGTAAGCCGATGCAGGATCTGTTTAGTCGCATCCACAAAGTCGCTCGTACCGATGCCACTGTTTTGATTCAGGGGGAATCAGGTACCGGTAAGGAACTAGCGGCCCGGGCAATTCACCAACAAAGTTCGCGAGCCGATGCACCCATGGTATCGGTTAACTGCGCCTCGATTCCGGAAACACTGATTGAATCGGAGCTCTTTGGCCATGAGAAAGGCGCTTTCACCGGTGCGGACAGCGCACGTAACGGACTGATCGAGGCAGCCCATGGCGGCACTCTGTTTCTGGATGAGATTGGCGAACTACCCCTGGAGGCTCAGGCCCGCCTGTTACGCTTTCTGCAAGAGAGCGAAATACGTCGTGTCGGCGCCGTTAAATCGATCAATGTAGATGTCCGTCTCATCGCTGCCACCCACCGCAACCTTAAAGCGCTAGCCAAGACCGGCGAATTCCGTGAAGATCTCTATTATCGGCTCTATGTGATGGAGTTGCAGATGCCTCCGCTGCGAGAACGTGGCGATGACATCATCACGATTGCCCAGCAGTTCCTGCAAAAAAGCTGCGACAAGCTCGGATCTAAATTACTGAAATTCAGCGACGATGCCTGCCAAACTATGACCCGCTACAACTGGCCTGGTAACGTTAGAGAGCTACAAAACGCTATAGAGCGGGCTGTTATCCTGTCCGAAGATCACATAATCACCACCGATCTGCTGGGCCTGGATATTGAACCAGGCTCATTGGCTGAACTGGAAAGCAGTTTTGCCAGTGGCAACTCACTCGTTGCGGAAACAGACCAAGACAGATCTGAGCGGCGCCCTGAACAAAGCCTGTCACTGGATGATTACTTCCAGCGGTTCGTACTGGAAAATCAGGACAGTATGAATGAGACAGCTCTGGCAAAAAAACTGGGTGTCAGCCGAAAGTGCTTATGGGAAAGACGCCAGAAGCTCGGCATTCCGAGAAAGCCGAAACAAGACTCTACATTGGTTAGCGAATAAGTTACGACTTTAGGATGATATACCCCTAACAAAAGTGTTACTTATCCACCTTTACGCAGTTGCAGCATGAGTTGAAAGGTAACACTTTTTGTTACCCTCACTTGATGACACAGGTAACAAACCAAATAATTGTAGAATAAAGTTATTTAAATCATGTAGTTATAAACATTGGCACAAGCCATGCTTTATTGTAAGCAAGAAGAAAAACAATGCTTAAAGCATGTAATCATAATAAAAATAAAACCCAGATTACTCGTTTATAAGCAACCTGCCTCGAATAAAAATAATAATGAGGCTTTAAGCTGGTCGCCGTAATTGACACCCAAATACGACGGTCCCGAGATAGTGCTCTTAGAAATAAAAACAACAAGCTAAGGCTAGCGTTGTTGTCTAAGGCGATCAGCTTATCCATTCCCTTTTCCCTGTTATCTAATTCCCTAATTTACCTCATTGATCACTGTTTTTACGGCGTTTACTTCGTTATTCCGTAAAATTTCATGCTATTATTCGCGCTCTTAATCTGCGCAAGATTCTTACTGAGATATGGACAATAACTCGTCACCTATAGGTTCGTTTATCCGCCGGCTATTTGGTAGTAATAGCAAAAGTTCTGAGAATGCTGAAAATCAGCAGACACAAGGACGCCAGCTCATTCCCGAAGAGACGCACCAAATTCCCCGTCGACGCCTAAACGACGCGGCAATGAAAACTGCATATCATCTGCAGGATGAAGGCTTCGAAGGCTATCTGGTCGGCGGCTGTATCCGTGATCTGTTGATGAATAAGCATCCTAAAGATTTTGATGTTGCCACTAGCGCAACACCCGAACAAGCTCACGCTTTGTTCCGTCGTTCACGCCTGATTGGTCGTCGCTTCAAACTACTGCATGTTCGCTTTGGCCGCGATCTGATCGAAGTAGCAACCTTCCGCGCCAGCCATGATAGTCAACCGAAGAACAACGATGGTGAACACGGCCGCCAGAATGACAGCGGCATGATCGTCCGGGACAATGTATACGGCACTATAGAAGAAGACGCGCGGCGGCGCGACTTTACCGTTAACGCTCTCTATTACTGCCCTAATGATCATTGCATCTACGACTTCACGAACGGCTTCAGTGATCTGAAGCACGGCATCCTGCGGATGATTGGTGACCCGGACGCCCGCTATCGTGAAGACCCTGTACGCATGCTTCGGGCAGCACGGTTTGCAGCCAAGCTAGGCTTTACTATTGAACCGGCATCGGAAGCACCGTTAAAAGAACTTGGCTATTTGTTAAAAGATATCGCCCCTGCCCGGCTGTTTGACGAAGCGCTAAAAATCTTCCAGTCTGGCCATGGAGTAGAGTCCTTCCACCAGCTGCGCAAACATAATCTTTTAGCCCCGCTACTCGAGCAGACCGACTATAGCCTCAAAAATCCTGAGAACTATCCGGTCGAAAAACTGGTACTCAATGCTCTGCAAAATACCGACCGTCGGATACAGCAAGATAAAAGTGTTACCCCGGCATTCCTGTTTGCAGCATTGCTCTGGTACCCCATGCAGCGCCGCATGAAGCAGTTGATGGAAGAAGCCGGCATGCATACCGTCCCGGCCATGCATGAAGCTGCCAATCAAGTGATTGGCAACCAGATTCGTCAAACCGCTATTCCACGTCGCTTTTCTACTCCCATCAGAGAGATCTGGGAATTACAGTTCCGCCTGCCTCGCCGACAAGGCAAGCGTGCCGATCGACTGATAGAACATCCCCGTTTCCGGGCTGCATACGATCTTCTGATTCTCCGGGAGAGCAGCGGTGAAGAACTGGACGGATTAGGCAAGTGGTGGACTGATTATCAGGCACAGAACCCTCAGATTCGTAGCCACATGTCCCGTGAAGCCAAACGAGACGAGCCAACTAAGCGCCGCCGCAGACGCCGTGGCCCACCTAAAAAGCAAGAATCAAACAATGGCTAATCATTGGATCAAATGCTTTATTGGCCTGGGCAGTAATCTGGACAACCCGGTGACTCAGGTCGCGACAGCATTGCTGGAGCTGGAGCGTTTAGACCAGTGTCGTAACCTGATCCACTCTAGCCTCTATCGCAGCGATCCGGTTGGCCCTCCCGGCCAGCCTGACTACATCAATGCAGTTGCCAGCCTGGAAACCTCCTTACAGCCCCTGGAACTACTTGACGCTATGCAGGCGATCGAGCAACAACACCAACGGGTCAGAATCCAGCACTGGGGGCCCCGCACTCTAGACCTGGACCTGCTACTCTTTGGCGATCAACTGATCAACAATGATCGACTGACCGTTCCCCATCCCTACCTCCAGGAGCGAAATTTCGTACTCTTCCCCCTGGCCGAAATCGCCCCTGAATTGAGCATTCCTGCCGGAAAAACACTCCCCGAATACCTTAAAAACTGTAAAACCGACACTCTCGAACAAATTTAATTCTTAAATTCCACCTATTTAACAAGCACTTAAATGCTTTTTACCCAGTATATACAATAGACAATAGTTAAACCTAAAAGGCATAGGTATAATCCCCACCCGTGTGAGTAATAAATAGACAGGTTCTCTTATGGGCAACATTACCCTTCATACCCTAACGGCCCTTAAACAGGCCGGAAAAAAGTTTGCAGTACTGACCGCCTACGACGCCTGTTTTTCCCACCTTATCAGCACCGCAGGTGTTGAGGTGATGCTAGTGGGCGATTCCCTGGGCATGGTCCTACAGGGCAATGACAGCACTCTGCCAGTAACCGTCGAAGAGATGGCCTACCACACTGCAGGAGTGAAAGCGGGAAATCAGGGCTCTATGATTATGGCTGACTTGCCATTCATGAGCTACGGTACACCAGAACAGGCGATGGATAGCGCTGCAACACTGATGTCTGCAGGTGCACATATCGTCAAATTGGAAGGCGCCGCTTGGCTGGACGAAACCATCACTCTGCTGGCAGAACGGGGCGTCCCGGTCTGCGCGCATCTGGGTCTTACGCCACAAGCTGTAAACGTACTAGGTGGTTACAAAGTACAGGGGCGTGATAACAACGTCGCCAAGCAGATGATTGAAGACTCCGTACGACTGGAACAGGCTGGTGCAGCAATGCTGCTTCTGGAATGTGTCCCATCGATACTGGCAGGAGAGATCACCAAAGCGGTCGATATTCCGGTTATCGGAATTGGCGCTGGCGCTGAAACGGATGCTCAGGTACTCGTGATGCACGATATGCTGGGCATTACTCCGGGCCGCAGTCCAAAGTTTGTTAAAAACTTTATGGCTGACAGCGATGATATCCCCGGTGCCTTTAAAGCTTATGCTGATGAAGTAAAAGCTGGCACCTTCCCCGGAACGGAACACGGATTCGAATAACCATGCAAACTATCTTTTCTATCGCCGAGCTACGTGAAGTACTCGGCGCAGAGCGGCGTGCGGGCAAAAGAATTGGTTTCGTACCAACGATGGGTAACCTTCATACCGGCCACATTCAACTGATCCACCAGTCTAACAACAATGCTGACATCACCGTTGCCAGCATCTTTGTTAACCCTCTGCAGTTTGGTGAAAACGAGGATCTGGATGCCTACCCCCGCACACTAAGTGCCGACCAGGAAAAACTGGCAGCCGCTGGCTGCGATTACCTGTTTGCGCCTAACAGCAAAGAGGTCTACCCCAACGGTCAGGTTATACAGACACTGATTGAAGTACCGGGCATCTCTGAGATTCACTGTGGCGCCTCTCGTCCGGGACACTTCCGTGGTGTAGCCACTGTAGTGTGTAAGCTATTTGGCATGGTCCAGCCGGATGTCGCAATTTTCGGCGAGAAAGACTTTCAGCAGCTAATGGTTATACGGCGCATGGCAGAAGACCTGTTTCTACCCGTTGAAATTCAGGGCTCACCTATCGCCCGGGCTCAAAACGGCTTGGCACTCAGCTCTCGCAACGGTTATCTAACCCCGGAAGAACTGGCAACCGCCCCCACCCTGAATCAAGTGATACGTAATACTATCGCTGAGATCAGCGCTGGCCGACGGGACTATCTGAACCTGCAGGAAGAAGCCCTAATCGCTTTAGAAGAAGTCGGATTCAAGCGCGATTACTACAACATCTGCAATCGATTCGATCTCCAACCAGCCCAAGCGGAGCACTCTGAATTGGTTTTAGTGGCCGCAGCCTATCTTGGCAAAGCCCGCCTGATCGATAATATGGTTGTCGATCTCTGATTCAAGTCGCGATACCCCA
>JAIBDA010000066.1 GCA_024679635.1 Amphritea sp.
ACTGCTGTCGAAGATCCGCTTCTAACTGTCGAAGGTAGCGACGCTCCATGCCGACTTTGTTTTTGTGCTGTTTAATCTGTCGAGAGCGGGCAGCGATCTGCTGTTGTAGCTCATCAATATCTAATAATAATCCGGCCCGCTGATCAGAAGAGATTCCATCCGCGATCAGTTGATCACGTTTTTCACTGATCTCGCGCTCATCCGCACGCTGTTGTTTCCTCAGTCGCTGAAGCGCCCTGGTAGCCCGTTCCAGCCGGTCAACCTGCTCGAAAGCTTCACCGCCCAATTCAAAGCCCCGCTCAAAGTCGGGAAACAAGTGAGAGCTACAGGCCTGTGGATAAGCCTGCCCGGCACGGGCCCTTTTATAACCATTAGCAGCAGTACAATAACGCACAATACCCCGGTCATAGCCCAGCAGATATTCCTCCATCTGCGGCACAACACCATAATCAGAGCAAGCTTCACGGTGTTGTTCTAGCCGTTCAGCAGAACGCCCAACCACCCCGTCATTAAACCCGATCAGCTCCCAATCAGCCGTCAGGCAGCTTTCACGGTCAAGGGTCGCACAGCCCACCAGACTCAAACTGAGTCCCAGGCTAAGTAATAATTTAACAGTCTTTTTCATATACCCCTATGAGCCCTCTGTCGTAAATTGGAACAGCGTTATAAAGGAATTACGTCTGAGGCCATTATCGCAGAAACAAACTGAACCAAAACAAAATAGAAAACAAGCAACGCTCTCTTACGAGGAACAACCTTACGCTTAGGGGTTAAGCGCATCGACCTTAGCTGCACAGATGAAATCATTCTCGGATAAGCCACCAATCGCGTGGGTACTAAAACGCACCAGGCAATGGTTATAGCCAACCTCAAAATCGGGATGATGATTTTCATTATTGGCAATCCAGGCCAGCGCATTCACAAACGCCATAGTCCGATAAAACCCTTTAAAGCAAAAGTCTTTAAAGATTTCCCGATTCTGAGCATCAAGTTGCCAACCTGAATCCAGCTGGGAAAACAGCTGCATAAGCTCATCATGGTTCAGCGCCGCCATACCTCCATCGCAAGGAGTACAGGAACGATTAGTCAGCGATTCTTCATTCATTCTCAGGCCCCCAGATTTTTCATCACTATGTCGTATGCCCGTTCAGGTCCGGCTTTGTTAGGCTAACGAGGCTTATAAAATTCATATTCAGCAGATACAGTATAGACAGTCCCTTATACAGAGTTGTCGAAAGATAACCTGTGCTACCCGCTCTGTTTAAGCTATATTCCCCTGCACCAAAGTTGATCGGTTAACTCTTCCGCAAAAACTGGGGATATACCAGCCCCACATTCCAGCTAGAGGCTGGTGTAAAAAGAGATATTGCAGGAAAAACCTTATGCCTACTTACGATTACCGTTGCGACACTACCGGTGAAGTTTTTGAAGTACGCCATCCGATGGCGCTAAAGCTCTCAACCTGGGCCGACCTCTGTGATGTCGGCGGCTTCGATAGCGGTACGACCCCTGCTGAGACGCCAGTAACTAAACTGCTCAGTACCGGTGGTGGTGTTAGTATTAAACCCCTTAAAAACGCCGAAGCCCCGCCTTGTATGAGCGGTGCCGGTTGTCCCGGACGTTGCGGTATTTGAGATGTCGATGATTACTCTGTTAAAAACACCATTAACCGCTCTTCTGCTGGGCCTGTTACTCACAACCCCGGTTTCAGCAGGAAAGTTGAAACCGACTATGAAAGAGATTCGCCTGCACTACAAAGAGGCGATTGAGACCAGCAAGCCGGCGCAATTCAATCAACATATCCAGCTTTTCCTAGTCGAACTGAAAACCGCCCGGAATTTTGAATTTTCACCCGAACGCAAAGCATTATCTCTGGAAGGCCTGAATAAGGTACGAGACATTGTCAGCAGCCTGCCAGAAGCAACCGAGGCAAACCTGGCAACACTGCAAACTGAGCTAAAGCAGGTTGATCAGCTGAGAGAAAGCTATCACAAGAAAGTTAAGCCGGGCGTCCTTGATCTTCTGATCGACACACTGAAAGAAGCGATGGGGTTCTGAGCAACCCCTTAGCCAGGCTTCCAATAAACTCAATCGTCAAAACCCCAGAACTTAGTCCGCCGTTCTTTCAAACATCAGGTCCCAAACGCCGTGGCCGAGACGCTCACCGCGCTTCTGGAACTTAGTCACAGGACGCCACTCCGGCTGCGGAGCAAATGCCTGATCGCCGGCAACATTACGGTAGCCCGGTGCCACTGACATTACTTCCATCATATGTTCAGCGTAGTTTTCCCAATCGGTCGCCATATGAAACTGGCCACCCACTTTGAGTTTTTTACGAATCGTTTCGGCAAAAGCCGTCTGGACAATACGACGCTTTTTATGCTTTTTCTTATGCCACGGGTCCGGGAAAAACAGTTGTAAGGTACTCAAGCTACCATCGGGAATACACTGCGCCAGCACTTCGATCGCATCATCGCAAAAAACCCGGATATTGCTCAGACCTTCTTTCTCGACATTCCTCAGTAATCGACCAACACCAGGACGGTGTACTTCGATACCAATGTAGTTCTTCTCCGGCTGGTCTTTGGCCATCTCTATCAAAGAATCGCCCATACCAAAGCCGATCTCCAAAACCACAGGGGCTTCCCGTCCAAAGACTTCAGCAAGGTCGAGTTTCCCCTGACTCAGCTCTAAGCCCATCTCCGGCCACGCCCTGTCCATCGCCTTCTGCTGGCCTTCGGTCATACGACCGGCACGCAGCACGAAGCTTTTAACGGTACGCATATATTTTTCCCCGACGGGCTGCTCTGGGGACTGCTGTTCAGTTTTGTTATCTTCTGACATCGATCTGGACTCTTATTAAAACAAAGCAGCCTGATCAACAGATCAGGCTGCGGTAACATATCACCCACGGAAACACTTAAGAAGCAATCCCGTGAAACATGCTATTTATAGGCTTTTGTCGGCATTATCCCAACAATTAATCACAACTTACCGACAATTCGACCTTCCATTGGAGAAGATGCGCTGGCATATTTCTTCCGCGGCATACGCCCAGCAAGGAAAGCTCCCCGACCCGCTTCAACCGCCTTACGCATCGCTATAGCCATCATAATAGGGTCCCGGGCGCCAGCAATGGCTGAGTTCATCAACACCGCTTCACAGCCCATCTCCATCGCTACTGCTGCTTCAGAAGCGGTACCGACACCGGCATCCACCAGTACAGGTACTTTACAATCTTCCATAATCACATTGATATTGTGAGGATTGAGGATACCCAGACCGGAACCGATCATAGATCCCAGCGGCATAATAGAGACACAACCGATCGCTTCCAACTCTTTAGCCACAATCGGATCGTCACTGGTATATACCATTACTTTGAAGCCATCCTGCACCAATTTATCGGCGGCTTTGATGGTTTCAACCACGTTAGGGTACAAGGTTTTCTCATCACCCAGCACTTCTAGCTTCACCAGATCGTGACCATCCATCAATTCACGGGCCAACATACAGGTACGCACCGCATCGGCAGCGTTGAAGCAACCTGCAGTATTCGGCAGGATGGTATATTTATCAGGGGAGATCACATCCAGCAGATTCGGCTCATCGGGATTCTGACCGATGTTAGTACGGCGTACCGCTACAGTGACAATCTCAGCACCACTGGCTTCAATTGCCAGGCGAGTCTCTTCCATATCACGGTATTTGCCCGTCCCGATCAATAGACGGGACTGAAAGCTGCGACCTGCAATAATCAAAGGATCATTATGTTGTTCAGACATTATTCTCTACCCAGTTAAATTCTGTTATCTGTTCTGGTAAATCCAGGCGCCTAGCCGCCACCGATCGCATGAACGACCTCAACTCTGTCGCCGTCCTTCAGCACTGTTTCAGCGTGCTGGCTCCGGGGAACAATCTCCAGGTTCAATTCGACGGCTACACGTCGCTCCCCAAGCTCTATCTGTTCAAGCAGGGCGGTAATCGAGGCGCCTTGCTGAACCTCGAGACTGTCACCATTTAGCTGTATCTGCATTGAGGTTAATCCACTTTTATTAACTTAACTGCCGGTAAGCAACCCGGCCAAGATTCATCCAGCCCGCCAGAAACAGAAGACCGCCTATCGGGGTTACTGCGCCAAGCCAATGCTGACCACTCAGCGCCATCGCATACAGACTACCGCTGAAAAAAATAATGCCCGCCAGGAACAATACCGCTGTCAGAGATAGCCCCTTAATCGGTTGTCGCAGCATCAACAGCCCCACACCCAGCAAAGCCAAAGTATGAAACATCTGATACTGAATGCCGGTTTGCAGCACTTCATACAGCCGACTGCTGAGTTGTTCTTTGAGCAGATGAGCGCCAAAGGCACCAAAAGCGACAGAGATAAACCCACTAAAGGCACTGCATAATATAATTAGACGGGCAGACATACTGTGTTCCGGATGTTTGAGAAGGCTATTCTAACAAAGCTAAGCGGTGGCGATAAGCAATAAAAAAGCCGCGCTCATCAGAGGGCGGCTTATTTGATCAGAACGGCTTATCAGGCTTCTAGCATTGAGGCCTTAATCTTTTTCATCGCGTTCTTTTCTAACTGACGGATACGCTCGGCAGACACTTCGTAGCGAGCGGCTAATTGATGCAGAGTCGCTTTTTCTTCACCCAGCCAGCGCTGCATCAGAATATCTCGGCTGCGCTCATCTAACTGTTCCATCGCAGCACTCAGACGCTGATTGGAATCAGCGGCCCAGTTCGAATCTTCCAGCTGACTGGCAGGATCCTGATTGTGATCTTCAAGGAAATAAGCCGGAGACTGATAAGCTCGCTCATCGTCATCACCAACCGGAGCATCGAAAGCCATATCGGCGCTGCTCATCCGGCCTTCCATCTCCCGAACAACATGCTCACCCACACCCAGATCTTCCGCCATAGCGGTAACTTCAGCGTTGTTTAACCAACCCAGGTTTTTCTTCTTACTGCGCAGGTTAAAGAACAACTTACGCTGCGCTTTGGTGGTCGCAACTTTAACAATACGCCAGTTGCGCAGGATAAATTCATGCATCTCTGCCTTAATCCAGTGCACCGCAAAGGAAACCAGACGAACACCCATAGTCGGGTCAAAACGTTTGACCGCTTTCATCATGCCCACATTGCCTTCCTGAATCAGGTCTGCCTGAGAAAGGCCATAACCGGAGTAGGATTTCGCAACATGAACAACAAATCGCATATGCGACAAGACCAGCTGACGTGCAGCTTCAAGGTCATTCTGGTAATAGAGTCGCTCTGCCAGTTCACGTTCTTCCTCTACTGTAAGCACAGGAATAGATGTTACCTGACGTATGTATGCCTCCAGATTCTGGCCCGGAGATAATACTTTAGCGACCTGCAGGCTTTTGCCCATTACACAACCTCATTACTCGTTCATTTAAAGGTGTCAAAATAAGTTACTGCTATGACACGCTCTTATCGGATAAGTTCCGACTATAAAAATCGCTACAGCTCACCACCATCAACAACCACATTTATACATATAGCTATAGCGAACCAACTACGATAGCGAGAAGACTAGCAGATGACAAGTCCTACGGGGTACCGACTTTACCAATATTTACATTCAAATTTGTATTATCAGTATATTATCCATTGTACGGCCTTTTAACGGGGTTGGATCTGCCGCAGATGGCGACCAACGGCCAGCCATGCACCCAGCAGGCCTAAAAGGATACTGATGGCCAGTAACAACAGGGTGTCTACAAAGCCCAGTCCAACCAACTCAAACTGACTATTATAGAGTTTCACCAGTTGTTCAACCGGACTATTCAGCAGTAATAAAGATAACTGAATCAGCACCCAGGCGATCACACCGCCGGCGATGCCATACCAGATGCCATCATATAGAAAAGGGCGCCTGACATAGGCATCGGTTGCCCCTACCAGTTTAGCAATGACAATCTCTTCCCGTCGGCTCTCAATCGACAAGCGAATGGTATTCCCCACCACCAGCAACACAGCCAAGACAAATAAACCGGTTAGCAACCAGACCCCCCGCTCTGCCAATGCAACAAAAGCCGAGAGTCGTTGCACCCACTCCATATCGACCACCGCCTCATCAACCTGAGGCAGGACCTGCAGTTTAGATTGCAACAGCGGGATATCAGTTACCGAGAGATCCAGCGGCATAACCATAATCACAGCCGGCAGCGGGTTCTGATCGAGAAAATCAAATACCTCACCAAAGCCTGACATCGCTTTAAACTCAAGCATTCCCTGCTCTGCCGTCACTAACTCTGTAGCCGCAACATCATCACGTAAGAGTAACTCACGACTGAGTATCTCCGCCTCTGATTCCGTCACACCCATCTTAAGATATAGGGCAACGCGGGGGTCACCTTCCCAGCCCTGTCCGAGCTGTTGCAAATTTTTCAAACCGGTATAGAGAGAGCCCGGCAATGCCAATGCAATCGCCAGTACTGCCAGCGTCATAAAAGTGGTGAGCGGCTTAGTTAACAGCGAGCGGTATGATTGTTCAGCCACCTCCAGATGGTGGCGCAGATAGCTGCGCCCCTTGTCAGAGACCTTCAGTTTATGGTGTTCGGCGCCACGATGAACTTTGGCATCCCGCCGGGTTTTCTGCTCAACCCGGACCGCGCCTTTATTTCGCAGATTATTTTCCATCGCTGATCAGCCTGCCCTGTTGGAGGGTAATAACCCGATGCGGCATCCGCGCAATCAGCCCCAGATCATGACTGGCAATCAGCACAGTAGTTCCTACCTGATTAAATTGCTGAAACAATCGCATAACCTCTTCTGACAGCTTCGGGTCCAGGTTACCGGTCGGCTCATCCGCCAGCAGCAGTTGCGGCTTGTGGACAATCGCACGGGCGATACCCACCCGCTGTTGCTCGCCACCGGATAGCACCACCGGGTTGAGCTTTTCTTTGCTTAACAACCCTACCTTATCCAGTGCAGCATGGGCCCGGCGCGCCGCATCCGCCGGATCAAAGCCGCAGATCCGCAAAGGCAGTACGATATTTTCGAAAACTGAACGATCAAACAGCAGCTGATGATTCTGAAACACTACGCCGACTCGGCGCCGATGAAAGGGGATCTGGCTATTACCCAATGTTGCCAAGTCCTGATCACCGACCAGAACCCGACCATTAGAGGGCCGTTCCATCAACATGATTAACTTGAGCAAGGTGCTCTTACCGGCACCTGAATGCCCGGTGAGAAATGCCATTTCACCCTGATCAAGGCTAAAATCAACTTGATTC
>JAIBDA010000132.1 GCA_024679635.1 Amphritea sp.
ATCAAGCTTTGCCAGATCAATTGCCGGATGCATAGAAGCATACCAGTGCAGGTTTTCCCGAGGAGTTAAGACCGCTTTTACACCGGGCTGATGGCCAAAATAAAGTAACGATTCGCGATAATCTTGAGCACAATCATCCAAAGACTGTCCCTGCCAATAGATATCACCTTCAAAATGGCGAGACAAACCACTCAGAATACGTAAGAGTGTTGTCTTACCGCTACCGTTTTGCCCTTCAACCTGAAGAACTTCACCAGCGTTAACTTCAAAGTTGAGTGACTCGAACAACACACGGTCGTCCCGTTCACAGAACAAATTCTCAATTTTAAGTCTTGGTGTGGGCAACAGAACAACCTCAAAAAAACGAAACAGACAGATACACCTTTATAATTAGCAATATCCGCCGAAAGCAAGGCATTATATACAAAATAAAGTGCTGAAGGGCATAACTGAGTCAAAAGAACTAGAAGCTATACCGGAGGTCGCTAAAAAAACCATTATGCTGAATCCTTTAAGCGTTCAGAGCCTGCAAACCAATACCGGTAAATCTCTGTCGGCGGCTGAACTCGTTCGCG
Organism: Amphritea sp.; assembly: GCA_024679635.1. Next base: position 576 of record JAIBDA010000132.1, read on the forward strand.
CCCTGCCCCTTAACAATCCGACACAGATAACAGTAAGACAAAGCAGTGCTGATACTGCACGACCTAACCAGTTCACCCTTCAGGTCCAATTAGGCAACCAGCTATATCAGCTTAAAAGTAATCAGTCACTGCCACCTGGAAGCACCGCAACACTCACCCGCACGGCTGCAGGCCAACTCCTGCTTAGCACGGCTATAACTTCCCCCTTGTCTGCCAGTCTTCAGTTACAAACATTGAATCAACCCGCTACAACCCAGGCTAAACCAATACAGCAAAGCGGCGCAGGCACTCAACCTGGCGCTAATCAGGCACGGGCACCTGAACAAACCCCGATCGCTCAAGTAAAGGGAAACACTCAACAGTCGAAAGGCCAGCCACAAACAACCGATCAATCCCGACTACCACCTACAACAGCAAATCTGCCACCCCGTCTGTCAGCTGAACTGAGCAAGCTTCTCCCTCTTAACCGACCCGTTCTGGCCACCATTAATGCTACCGCACATACCGTCAATAAAAACGGAGCAAACAGTGTAACCGCCACTATTAATGGCCGCACTCTCCCTTTGACGCTCAATCAACCACTTCCATTTGATGGAAAGGTTCTGCTGGTCAGAACAAACAATGAACAGGTTCAGATTCAATCTCTCACCTCGCCTATCCAAAACCAGAACCTGGAGCGTCATATCAGTGATGCTTTGCGTTATGTGCTCCCCGCTCAACAGCCCGTCGCAGAATCATTGACTAAACTACAGCTACTCAACAACAGTGTCGGTGCGGATAAAAGCCCTATAAACAGCCTGCTTAGCTCTCTGATAAACCTGTTCGGCGTAAAAACAGGCTCTTCGTCAGAAGGACGGGCTGGTGTGCAGCAAAACCTATTAAATGGCGGGTTGTTTACGGAACGTAATCTGGCCGACCCTCGAAGCCAGATACCCACTGGGGAGATGAAAAAACAACTCGGACAGCTATTACAACAAGCTGACAAACTACCAGAGTTACCCAGACAACAACTTCAAGAGCTAGTTAAAGGATTACTCAGCCGGGTCACTAGCAATCAACTAGAAAGTATCCAAAACACCCGTATCAGTAGTGATGGTGGAATTGAACGCTTCTTTGCACTGGACCTGCCAATACGCAACGGTGATCAACTCGATAATGTTGAACTAAAAATATCAGAACACCGACGACAACTTTCCGAAAACGACTGGCAACAACTATGGCGAGTGAGATTACATTTTGATTTACAAGAACAAGGCCAAATTGATGCCGAGCTGATACTGGAAGATGAGCACCAGATCACGGCCCATTTTTGGTGCAGCAAAGGTGAAACAGCTGAAGAACTGAATGAAAAACTACCTGACTTCAACCGCCAGCTGTATCGTCAGGGGTATAGTGTTACCGGTATTCATTGCAGCGAAGGAAAAGCACCAAAAGCGCTCAATCGGGTTGAACATCTGATTGATGTAACGACTTAGTCTGGGTAAAGTAAACACGCATGAATCGAAAAACTGAAGAGTACAAAAAAGCTGTTGCCCTGAACTACGATCATCAGGGAGCTCCAAAGGTTACGGCACAGGGCCAGGGATTGATTGCTGAGCAGATCATAAGACTGGCTCAGGAAAACGATATACATATCCATGAAAGCCCGGAACTGGTCGAAGTGCTATTGCGTCTTGAATTAGGCGATGAAATTCCTGAAAGCCTCTACCGGGCTATTGCTGAAATTATAGCCTTTACTTATAAATTGAAGAACCCCTCAAATGAGGACGTATAAGCGCCAAGAAGTTGCGATTAATCCCCAGGCCATCGCTGCAACAATCCGCCCCCTTAGTTTTTACTCCCAGGTGCAGCAACCTCTTTATGCAGTAAAGCCATCAGCTCAGCTTCTGGTCGACCAATACCGCAATTTTTAACCAGATCATCAACATCGGCACCCATCTCCATCAGACGAGCCGCTTGATTGTATGCCAATACACCTGGATCGCGATTGACAAGTTCCTGTTGTTTCTCAGTGGTAATATTCAACTGCTTTTCCACATCCATCAACCGATGACCCATACCAATAGAGCTACTCGTCAATGCCTGAATCTCATTTCGCAGTACATTAATCAAAGCCTCATACTGTCTTTGATGTTGCTGCAGTTGTCTCCTAGCATGAATTGAATAAGCTATCGCAACACACGCAAGCAGGGCTACACCAGCCAGTCCTAACCAGATCATCTTGTTTCCTCTTTACTAGCTCTGCGCCGCATTCATACCCTGCAACAGGGCCGGTATATTCACCACTGCGCACTGATGTTCCATGCAGGTCCCTAACAACCAGGGCCTGCTCTGGGGATTATTATTCCAGTTTATCAGGTGTTCTTCGATCTCTTGAGAACCCAGCATAGAATCGATCGTTAAAGCCCAGCCGGAATCTTTTAATTTTACCAGCTCAGTATAATCAGCCTTATCAGGTTCATACCGCTCCGGGATAATAAACATACCGGTATCCACAACCCGAACAACCGTACCCGACTCAGTATAAGTACCCAAAACCCAATCACACTCGGTGCTTAAACCCAGATTCATAGTGTTAAGATCGTGCGCCCCTTGTAAATATTTAATTGGCAGGGCCAACTTCACACCATACATTTTTACCAATAAGCATTTCAAAGGCTCAGCTTTAATTTCTGGCTCTGGCTCTGGCTCTGGCTCTGGCTCTGGCTCTGGCTCTGGCTCTGGCTCTGGCTCTGGCTCTGGCTCTGGCTCTGGCTCTGGCTCTGGCTCTGGCTCTGGCTCTGGCTCTGGCTCTGGCTCTGGCTCTG
>JAIBDA010000141.1 GCA_024679635.1 Amphritea sp.
AGAGAACGACCAGAGCCCAGAAACAACAAAGCCCTGCATTTGACTGCAAGGCTTGAAGTAAGTGGTGCCCGGAGGCGGAATCGAACCACCGACACGAGGATTTTCAATCCTCTGCTCTACCGACTGAGCTATCCGGGCAAACAAGAGGTGCGTATTAAACTGATTTCGTCTCTGTCTGTCAACCTATGTGAAGGTTTTTTTATGTTTATTTTCATCGCACTACTGTTTGTTGAGGATATCGCTGAGTTGCTGTTCGAAATCGGGGCCTATAGGTTTGGGGATATGGTGGTCGCATCCTGACTTGATCGCTTTCTCACAATCCTGACTCAATGCTGAGGCGGTAACAGCGATAATCAGTCCGGTATAGCCGCGTCCTCTTAACTGCCGGGTCGCTTCATGGCCATCCAGAACAGGCATATGCATATCCATCAGTATTATGTCGTAGCTATGCCCTTGTGCCTTATCCACGGCTTCCTGGCCGTTATAGGCAAGGTCGATGTCGTAGCCAGCAACCATCAGGCGAAGGTTGAGCATTCTGCTGACCATTTCGTCATCTTCTACCAATAAAATATGGGACATCTTTATTCCTTTGTCGTGGGTAGAGTGAATATAAATTCCGAGCCTTTAGCTTCGATGCTGTTAACACTGAGGGTACCGCCGTGTAGTTCAACTAAGCGTCGGGTAATAGCCAATCCAAGCCCGCTGCCTGAAACTTTTCGGGTGCTGGAATTATCAACTTGCTTAAATGCATCAAAAATCGTTTCCAGCGCGTCTTCAGGAATACCAATACCTGTATCTTTAACTGAGAATTTCACATAAGTGTTGTGGTGTTCTGCAGCTATCTCGATTTTTCCCTGATGGGTGAATTTGAGGGCATTACCCACCAGATTAAACAAGATCTGCCGAAAGCGTTTGGGGTCTACATTCAGCTCAACTTCGGTGACGTTGTTGATTAACTGTAGTTGTTGTTTCTGGGCCTGATGGTCAAAGTGTTGGAGAATTTCAGCGATGACCTGATCTGCCTTACAGGGGCTGGTTTTCAGGGACATCTGCCCTGCTTCAATCTTTGATATATCCAGAAGGTCGTCTATTAATGAGAGCAGATGGTTACCTGAAACACTAATATCGTCAGCAATTTGTTGGACAAGGTCCTGGGTCGGGAGCCGCTCAGGGTTCTGCAGCAATGGTATATATCCCAGGATGACAGTGAGTGGTGTTCGGAGTTCATGACTCATCATATTCAGGAACATCGATTTTTGTTGGTTGGCTTCTTCTGCAGCCTTTATTCCTCGTCTCAGTTGTTGTTCCGCTTCTTGTCGCTGGGTATCGTCATAAAGTATCGCTATGAGTGTATTCTGCGAATCGACTTGGCTGCGACCAAGGGAGATGTTAAGTGGAAATACGCTGCCATCCTTACGTAGTCCGGTTTTGCTGATGTTGATATCGGGTATGATATGCACCTGATCTTCAGTCAGAAGGGGAATAATATCGTCGACCGGTGTGCCGATAAGCTGCTCAGAAGAATAGCCAAAAATACTTTCTGTTGCCGGATTTACAGACATGATCCTTTTGTCACTGGATATAGTGAGTACACCATTGGCTGCATTATCCACAATCAACTTATTTCGTGCTTCACTCTGTTTTAACTGCTGTGTTCTAAGGCTCACCTGATTGCGGATGTCTTGCTCTCGAGTGACCATGCTGCGCAGGTAGATGGCTAACAGTAAGGTCAGAATCAGGCCACTGAAAAGAACCGTATTAGGGAGAAGAGAGTGGCGTTGAAGGCGGTATTCCTCAGATGCCAGAGAAGACAGTTGCCAGGTACGTCCAGCGATATGCAACTGGTTAGTCAGCGTCCACTCTGCGGTGGTGTTTGCCAGCTCGTTATTCTGATAAAGCAGTTCGGAGCTACCGTTGGTAATATCGGCTAATGTAAAATCCAGGCCTGCCAGTTCGTGAACAAGGCCTTGCTGGGCGCTGAGGACCAGGCTTTCGATCCGAAATACACCTAAAGCAAAGCCTCTAAGTTGATCTTCAGAAAGTTTTGTTGATGGTGTATCAGTATGAAAAACCGGTACAAAAAACAAAACCCCTCTTTGTTTACCGCCACCCTGAACTAACCGAATACTGGCCGTAGCTGTAGGTTGACCGCTTTGCATGGCTTGTTCCAGCGTTGTTCGTCGGGCAGTATTGGATGACAGATCCAGGCCAAGGACCTGACGATTGGACTCGAGTGGTTCTGCGTAGTAAACAGGGAAGTAATTTTCTTTTTTGCTGATGGATGGAGAGATAGTGCCATCGATAAGTTCTAGTATTTTGAAGTCGGTAACTCCGTCATCGATAGCTTGCTGTTGATAGTGTGGTACTTGCGCTGCCGTTATTTTGGGAATCCATTCCAATGCCTGTACTGCCGGGTGGCTGTTAAGGTAATCCGATGTAAAAACTCTGAACTCAGTTCGGGTGACATTTTCTGAGGCTTTATATAAGCCTTTAATGCCATTAAGAATACTAATGCTGCTTTCAATCTCCAGCATGAGTTTATCTGTTAATAGCGTGGTAGCTCTCGATTGTTTTAACCGGATCGCCTGGTCTTCCAGGTTATAGGTAATCATATAACTGGCAAGACTTAAGAGTACGCCGACTATCAATGTTATCCACAGGCTGACCGTCTTTAGTGTCATTCGTTATCCTTTTCTATCGAAACCTGGTTTCGTCCGGCCTGCTTAGCTTGGTATAACTGACGATCAGCGGCGTCTAACAGAGTAAGGTAGTTAGGATGTGTTTCTGAACAGGCAATACCAGCACTGAAACTGCAATCAAACTGAACTCCCTGGCCATAGTGTTTCAGTGCAAAAAATTGTTGCCTCAGTTGATCCGTGAGGGTGTAGGCCTGGCTGAGTTCTGTGTCAGGAAGAATAATACCGAACTCTTCTCCGCCGAGACGGCCAATTTGATCTGATTTTCGTAGCCTGTTTTGCATGAGTTGGGCGAGTGATTTTAATACGATATCGCCGACACCATGGCCAAACTTATCATTGATCTGTTTAAAGTGATCGAGGTCGATCATGATGAAGCAGAGATGGCGCCTATGCCGTACATGTTGAGCCAATTCAATCTCTAGTCTGTGCCGCAGGGTGATCTGATTTAAAAGCCCGGTTAGTCCATCCAGGTGCATCATGGCGGCTA
>JAIBDA010000053.1 GCA_024679635.1 Amphritea sp.
ATAACTTTAAACAGGTGAATGACAGCTTTGGCCATCTGGCCGGGGACTGCGTCATTCAGGAAATCGCTGAAATTCTCAAATCCAGTCTCAGGGAAGCAGACTATTGTGGGCGTTATGGAGGCGAGGAGTTTGTCTTGGTGCTGCCCGCGACAGAAATACAGAAGGCAAATCTACTGGCTGAGCGTATCCGGGAACGGATCACAGAACTTAATATAGTCGCTATTAACTACCAGTCAGTGTCGGCGAGTTTTGGTGTAGCCGGATTTAGAGACGCCGCCCCGGTGGCCGATCTTATTTTACAGGCAGATAAAGCACTCTACCGCGCTAAACTGAAAGGTAAAAACTGTGTAGTAACAGCAACTGAAACAGTAGTCCTTGCTGTTACTGAAACAGACCATTAGCAAAAAAACTGTACGCTATTCCTAGTATTAGCTTCTTTCTATAAGATAAATACAAGTTACTCTCGCTTAGTAAAGAAGGCACCTGATACCTGAAGGGGGTGGTAACAGGCGCTATTCAAATCAGCTCTAAATCAGAACTTCACCTGCATTCCGACCAGGAAACCCGGATCGGTATCATCGGCATCGTTATCGCCAACTTCGGCAAACATGCTGACACCTTTCTGTTGAGGAAACTTGTATGTAACGTTGGCATACCAGCCCATCACTTCATCACCCGCGTCTTCATCGCGATTCTGGATGCCTAACGCAACTTTAGTGGTCTCTGCTACCGGGAAAGCAGCAACCAGATTATAAACCTCAGCGGTATCATCCATTGAACCGTAGTCCACACCAAAGCTCGCGAAACCCGCATCATATTCAACGCCCACACCCCACGCCGAAACAGAATCAGAACCTGCATCCTGATAGTTCTGATATGCTGCCATCAGACCCAGATCACCGACCGCGGTAGATATAAACAGGTCTGTGGACTTATTACCATCGCTGCTAGGGTTACCTTCGGCTTCAAGATCCGTAGAGACCGAAACAAAGAAGTTATCGAACTGAGCATCAACACGGACAACATCGTCGCCGGCATCATCATTCAGATCAAATACATCATCCTCTACGACGGTTTCGTAGGCTTTCTCAACACTGAACTCATCGCTGGAGTAGTTCTGCTTACCAAAACGCAAATCGATATTGTCAAATCGCAGTCCCAGATAGGCTTCTTCCAATTTGCCTCCATCGTCGGCAGAAGGATCGTTAGCCTTCTTATCGAAACTGTAATCCAACTGGCCGAAAGCAGCCATGCTGTTACCCAGATCGTAGGTCAGGCGGTTCTTAAGTTCCAGATCATCAAACTCCAGATCGATATCTTTATCTGTACCGATTTTCTGACGCAGCTGAACCTGCATATCACCTTTAAGGTCATACTTCAGACCGTTCCCTTCATAGAGGGTCGCTGCCTGTACAGAACCCGCCAGTGTCGCCGCAGCGATAGTTGTAGCTAAAACTACCTTCTTCATCATCAATCTCCACTTAGTGTATGGATTACTTGTTATTGTTTGGATCAGACCCTGCCTGATATCCATTGGTGCTCTTTGTTAGCAATTGGCGCTCTTGTTATAAACAGGTTAACGACGTATTAAAAAGGTAAGAAGTTATTGAAAATAAAGGGGATAAAGTCTTTAAAGCACTTAAAGTTCATTAAGTTCACAGGAATAAAAAAACCGGCTAAAGCCGGCTTTTTTATTCAGAACGTATTACTACTTCTTTCAAAGCATTTTCTAGCTAGTGGCGCAGCCACATCTACCCACTAGCAAGTCACGAAGTGACATTCTAGCGAGTCGCAAAGCGACGGCTTTGCTAACCTTCACCTTCCGTGACAGCAATTTCCGGGCCTTTGACAGCCCGACGGCCACGCAGGTACTCAAGAACGGGAGGCATACAAAGAACGACAATTGCAGTCAGGACGATGCCCAACGTCAGTGGTCGTTCCCACAAGAAGGCTAAGCTACCATCAGAAATCACCAGAGCCCGGCTCAAATTAGTCTCCATCAGGCCACCCAGAATGAAACCAAGCAACATCGGCGCCATAGGGAAACTAAGCAGTTTCAGGAATATCGCAATAACGGTAATAATCGCCATCATATGGATATCGAAGCTATTAAAGCTGACCAGATACACCCCGGTAATTGAGAAGAACAGAATCAATGGTATCAGGATCGGACGCGGAATAATCAGCAGCTTAGAAATGTACGGGATCAGCGGCAGGTTCAGGATCAATAGCACCAGATTACCGAAGTACATGGAGATAATGACCGACCAGAAAACATCCGGATTATCGATAAACAGACGCGGTCCCGGCTGAATACCATAGGCAATCAGAGCACCCAGCATAATCGCGGTCGTACCTGAACCAGGAATACCCAGCGTCAACAGTGGTACAAAAGAACCTGTAGATGCAGCATTATTAGCAGATTCAGGCGCCGCCAGACCACGTAGGGAACCCTTACCAAACTTCAGCTTCTCTTTCGCGGATGCGATATTACGCTCCAGACCGTAAGCCAGAAAAGATGCGATAGTAGCTCCGGCACCAGGCAACACGCCGACAATAAAGCCAAACACAGATGAACGGCCTATCGTAGGTGCAACTTCCATAATCTCCTCTTTGCTTAGCTTCATGCTGCCAAGCTTGCTCATATCAACCTGTTCTTCTTCCTCTTTGTGCTGACCATTGAGAACGGTCATCACGACTTCAGTCAGAGCAAAAGTAGCCATCGCCAGCAACAGAAAGCTAACGCCATCAATCAGGTCGATATTGCCAAAGGTAAAGCGGGTAGCACCGGAAGTGGTATCGGTGCCGACAGTCGCTATCATCAGACCGAAGACGGTCATCATAAGCGCCTTAATGACCTGCCCCTTACCCGAAAATGCAGCAACCGCAGTCAGGCCCAGGACCATCAGGGCAAAGTAATCGGTGGACTGGAAACTCAGCGAAACCGTCGCCAGAGCCGGTGCCGCAAACAGCAACGCAATAGCCGCGATAGTACCGCCAGTAAAGGATGAGTATGCAGCCAGTGCCAGCGCCTTACCCGCCTGATTCTTCTGTGCCAGAGGATAACCGTCAAACGCGGTTACTACAGTACTGGCGCAGCCCGGCGCATTGATCAGGATAGATGACGTAGAGCCACCAAATACCGCGCCATAATAGACACCAGCCATCAGGATAATGCCGGACGAAGGATCGAGGCCATAGGTGATCGGGATCATCAGCGCCACAGCAGAGATAGGCCCCAGACCCGGCAGCATGCCAATAAATGTACCGGCGAAGCAGCCAACCACAACCATCATCAGATTAAAGGGCATCACCGCAGTTGATAGCCCGGTAAAAATTCCGTCTAACATCAGCTTATCCTCCAAATACTTGAATAAATAATTTTCCCGGTGCCAGATAGATATCCAGCAACTGAGTCAGGACAAACCAGATGCCTGCAGCAAAAGGTACCGAAGCAAGCAGCAGCATTTTTAGTCGACGCTCACCGAGCAACCAGTAACCTGATATCAGGAAAAACACTGTGGCCAGCATAAATCCAACCCAGTCCAGCGCCAGGGCGAACAGCACGACCAGTAGCAATAACTTCGCTACCAGCGGGAAGTCATACCCCTTGAGGCTGAGTTTGTGCTCAACACCCTTATCAGCGGTAAACAACAGACCAATAGATAAAATTCCACCGAGAGTCGCCAGCACGTAAGGCAATGTTTGTGCATGGAATGGTTCAAATTCATCGCCTGGCAACAACGCGATATCACCCGCGTAGTAACCGTAAACAACGGACAGGCAGAGAAACACCAATCCACCAATATGGTCTTTAGTAATAATCATGGGACGCTCCCGGACGGTGGAATAATCCGTCGTTACGATAAAAAAATCTCCAGGACCTGCCCTGCAGAAAATACAGGCCGAGGCCTCAGAACTGACACAGTGACTAAATAATCAGCCCCGGAGAAAAGCAGTAATAAAACTTAGAATAGGAAAAACTATGAACAGACCCTCTGCGCTTCAGCATGCCTTTTCGGGTGCCGGCTTACAGAAAACGCTTTGGGCCTGTTCGCAGAACTCCTGGTAGTTAAAAGTCAGGTAGTTAAAAGTCAGGTAGTTAAAAGTTATATCTGTAAAAAGACTTACTTCAAAAAACCTAGCTCACGCATCAAATCACCAACCTCTTTCTCCTGCTGTTCCAGGAAGCTGATGAACTGCGCATCAGGCTTGAAAATCTCAACCCAACCGTTACGCGCACGAACGGTTTCCCACTCGTCGGTCTGGTACATTTTCTCCAGTGCTTTGACGAATTCAGCCTTCTGACTGTCAGAGGTACCCGGAGCGGCAAAGAAACCACGCCAGTTAACAAATGTTGCCTCGTAACCCAGCTCTTTCAGAGTAGGCACATCTGGCGCTGCAGCATTACGCTCATCACCGGTCATCACCAAAATCCGCACTTCACCCGCTTCAGCCAGGGTCAACGCTTCACTGAAACCGGTTGAGAGCAACTGTGTCTCACCAGATAGCAAGCCTGCCATCGCTTTACCGCCTGCATCATAGGCCACATAACGAACCTGACGGGCATCGCCACCGGTGGCTTTAAATGCCATCGCTGCGACTAAATGATCCATACTGCCACGGGCAGAACCACCAGCGATCTTGATTGAACGTGGATCAGCTTTGTAATCAGCAACAACCTGTTCAAAGCTACTGTACTTCGAATCTTTCTTTACGACGAAAGCGCCAAAATCACCAATAGTTGCAGCAACGGGCGTCAGGTCGCGGAAAGATTGTGGGAAGACTTTAGACAGAGAACGGATAACGATCGGCGTGGAGTTAACCATCAGGGTGTCGGTTTTCTGACCTGCCGTTTCGATCAGGTGGGCGATCGCTTTACCGCCACCACCACCGGACATATTTTCATAAGAGATACTGTCAACCAGACCCGCCTTGGACAGCGCCTCACCGGTACCCCGTGCGGTAGAATCCCAACCACCTCCGGCACCACCAGGGATCAGGAAGTGAACCGATTCAAGGGCTGCCACATGGAAAGATGCACCCGCAGTCAGACAGGTTGTCAGTGCCGCAGCAATCAAAGATTTTTTATTTACAGATTTACAGAACATCCGGTAATGCCTCGTTTTATTTTTGTGATGTCTGCAAGGTAGATGTTGAACGTTTCTAAATGAAGCTTATGAATTTAAAGGCTTTTTAAAACATAAAATTTATTTTGTTCATAATGTTTACGGGCCTTATTCCGTTCTATTGCTTACTATCTATACAGTTGGCTTAAAACATATCGGAGCAGAAACAAACGATGAAACAACACCAGATAAAACCGGGCCGGTTAAAGCTTAAGAGCAGAATGATTCTGATCCTGGGAGTAATGGCACTGGTACAAACGGGTTTTATCGGTCTTTTCGCCCTGCACTATCTCGAGCGTTCACTGGATGAACAGATCGGGCAACGAGCCCTGGATGTAGCCAAAACCATTGCTGCAATGCCACAGATTGTTGAAGCGGTGAAGCGCCGTGACATTGAGTACCTGCAACCGGTCAGCCTGTCACTGGCGATTACAACCCGCGCCCGGTTTGTCGTTATCGGCGATAAAAAGGGTATCCGGCTGGCCCACCCTAAACCTGAGAAACTGGGCCACTCAATGGCCGATGACGACGGTGATACCGGCTATCAGGCATTGATACAGGGTCAGGGCTATATTGCAAAAGCGGTCGGTTCACTGGGTTGGTCAATGCGCGGTAAAGCGCCGGTTGTCATGCCTGATGGTACCATTGTCGGGCTGGTCTCAGTAGGCTACGGGCTGGACCGCGTCAGCGAAATTATCAACCGCTACCGGGTCACCCTGCTATTTGTCATTCTCTGTTCCTTTATGCTCAGCGCTGTTATCGCAGTCTGGTTTGCCAACCACTTTAAGAGAGCAATATTCGGTCTGGAACCGGAGCAGATAGCCCGACTGTTTGATGAACAGCGCGCTACGCTTGAGTCAGTACGCGAAGGTATTATCGCAATCAACAGCGATAGCGAAATAACAACCGTTAATCAAACCGCTATTGAAACTCTGGGGCTACCTAAAGAGAGCAATCTGATCGGTCGCAAAGTAGATGAGGTACTGCCAGACAGCTCAATGCTGGAAGTACTTAAAGATGGTAAACCCCAGTATGATCGCGAAGTATGGCGGGGTGATTTCTGTATTATTGCTAACCGCCTGCCGCTGAAGCAAGGCGATAGAATTACCGGCGCAGTATCCAGTTTTCGCCGCAAAGATGAGCTTGATATGGTGAGCCAGAAGCTTACCCGCATTCAGCAATATGCCGACACCCTGCGTAGCCAGTCCCATGAATACTCCAATAAGCTGCATACCATTTCCGGCCTGATTCAGATCGGCGCCACCGAAGAAGCACTGAACCTGATCGGTCAGGAATCCGCCAGCCATCAGGAGCTGATTCATCTGCTGATGCGTGCCGTGCCCGATCCGATTCTGGCCGGGTGTCTGTTAGGTAAATTCAACCGGGCCCGGGAGCTGGGCCTTAAGCTGGTAATTGACCCGGAAAGCGAGATGAAGCAACTTCCGGATCATCTCCCCCGGGAACAGCTGGTCACCATTCTCGGTAACCTGATCGATAATGCACTTGAAGCGACACTACGACAACACGGCAGTGAGGGTGAAGTGCAGCTATCGATGACCGATTTGGGTAAGGATCTGATCTTTGAAATAGAAGACCAGGGCGAGGGGCTTTCAGAGCAACAACAACTGCACATTTTTGAAAAAGGATATAGTAGCAAAAACAGCGAAGGACACGGTTACGGCCTGCATCTGGTACAAAACCTGCTTCACAAAATCAATGGCAGTATCACCATCGAAAACACCCTTGCTGGCGGCAGCCGATTCACAGTCTACATACCAAAACGAAACCCTAAAAATAAGAACAAAAACTAAAGAGTTATAAAAGCATGATTAAAGTTGTAATTGCCGAAGATGACCCTCAGATCGCTGAAATACAGCGCCGCTTTCTGGAACGAATCGAAGGATTTGAATTGGTAGGTATTGCCCATGGGCTGGAAGAAGCGGAGGACCTGATTGAGATTCTTCAGCCTAACCTGATATTACTAGACATCATGTTTCCTACCGGTACAGGGCTGGAGCTATTACGTAAAATTCGCGCCGGTAACAGCAGAGTCGATGTCATCATGATCACTGCCGCTAAAGAGGTAGAAACCCTACGCGAAGCCCTACACGGAGGGGTTTTCGATTATATTTTAAAACCGTTGGTATTCGAGCGATTACAAGAAACACTGACCAACTATCAACAACACCTGATCAAGTTAGAAGCCTTACAATCCCTGGCGCAAAGTGATGTGGATAAGGTTCTGCCCCGCAGTGGCGCAACCACGGATACAACTCCCGAACCTGAAGCCCGTTTACCCAAAGGGATTGACGCCCTTACACTGGAAAAAATCCGCAAGGTATTCAATGAACAGAAATTAAGCCTGAACGCAGAAGAAGCCGGTGAAATCATAGGCGCCAGCCGTACCACCGCCCGTCGCTATCTGGAATTCATGGTTAGTCAGAATGAATTAAGTGCCGAAGTCAGCTACGGCACTGTAGGTCGGCCTGAACGGCGTTATCAGCGCAGCTGATAAGAGCAGACCGCATCACTTCGTGATGCTCGCCAGAACCGCCGAACAAGTTCGGCTCGCTAGTGGCTGGACGTGACTGCGTCACTTGCTAGATAAAATCCTTCTAAAGAATAAAAGGAAACAACTCCTGTCTCCCTGCTACGTAAGGTTGGTCTGGACGGAAACATTCCTCATCCATAGAACCATCATCGGAGTTTAGTAACCGATACGAGCAAAGACTTCCTGAATAGGCGAAACGTGATGCTTAAGGGACAGCCCGGAACGTTGTCACAATGATAAGAATGCACTTAGTGACCGCCCATATGCTGTTGCTTTTTCCATCTAGCCACTAGCGAGTCACGTAGTGACGTTCTAGCAACTCTCGCGAAGCGAGTTCGCTCGCTACGCAAGCAGCTCTGCCGCTTCAAGGGTTTGACTGATAAGCGCATTGATCGTCATCGGTCCTACACCACCCGGGACCGGCGTTAAGGCTGCGACCCTGTTTTCTAAACCTAGCTTTTCGATATCACCCAGGCCACCCTGGTGATAGCCCGCATCCACGACCACCGCACCATCTTTAATCCA
>JAIBDA010000135.1 GCA_024679635.1 Amphritea sp.
AGAGGATTCAATGATGGGACTGTTAATCGAAGGCAAGTGGCATGACCAATGGTACGAAACTAAAAGCTCTAAAGGTGAGTTTGTTCGTGATCAGTCGGGGTTTCGTCACTGGATAACCAAAGATGGCAGTCCCGGCCTTTCCGGTGAGGGCGGTTTTAAAGCTGAGCCTGGTCGCTATCATCTGTATGTTTCTCTGGCTTGCCCCTGGGCGCATAGAACCCTTATTTTCAGAAAGCTGAAGGGGCTGGAAGATCTGATTACTGTTTCAGTGGTGAGTCCGGACATGTTAGAACAGGGCTGGAGTTTTGATACTGAAACGGGCTCTACGGGTGATGCACTTTACGCGGCTGACTTTATGCATCAGATCTATAGCCGGGCAAAAGACGATATTACCGGTCGGGTCACCGTGCCAGTGCTGTGGGACAAACAGCAGCAGACGATTGTCAGTAATGAGTCCTCTGAAATTATTCGTATGTTTAATTCCGCATTTGATGACCTAACCGGAAATCGATCCGATTATTGGCCGACGCCTCTTCGTGATGAGATCGAAGAGCTGAATAGCTGGATCTACGATAGCGTGAATAACGGTGTTTATCGGGCAGGCTTTGCAACCACTCAGGAAGCCTATGAGCATAATGTCAAAGATCTGTTTGCCAGCCTGGAGCGCATAGAAGAGATACTGTCACAGAACCGCTATCTGACCGGGGCTGTTTTGACTGAAGCCGACTGGAGACTGTTCACTACACTGATTCGTTTCGATGCGGTCTATCATGGCCACTTTAAGTGCAACCTGAAACAGCTGCGCGAATACCCCAATATTTCCGGCTATATACGTGAACTGTATCAGATCGAAGGGGTGGTGCAGACGGTTAATATGGAGCATATCAAACAGCATTATTATGGCAGCCATCATATGATTAACCCTACTCAGATTGTACCGCTGGGGCCTGAACTCGATTTTGATTCTCCCCATGGTAGAGATACTTTATAACTGATAGACAGGCTGTCATTCATCCTATCTGATTCGTTAGCGGATATTGATCCCGTCTTTTAAATAAGGCTGAAACAAAAAAAGCCCCGCGAGGGGCTTTTTGCTGCGCTAATTATCTATGCTAATTATACGTTCTTAGAATCAGATTCTGGCAGTATGAACTTCAGGTGCAGATTCCGGCTGAGGTTCTATTTCGGATGACGAGCTATTATAAACCGACTCGTCTAATTCGTTTTCGCTCTTGGCTACCAGAATTGAGACCATAAGGTCGCCGCAGACATTCACGCTGGTTCTTGCCATATCCAGAATACGATCGATACCGGCAACGATGGCCAGACCTTCGAGTGGCAAGCCAACAGTGGTGAGTACCAGAGACAGCATTATCAGACCGGCGCCCGGAACACCGGCGGTGCCGATTGATGCGAGTGTTGACGTCATGATGATGAGTAAGTAATCAGAGAAAGCCAGATCTACGCCAAAAGCCTGTGCGATAAAGAGTGCGCAAACACCCTGGTACAGAGCAGTACCGTCCATGTTGATTGTTGCGCCAAGGGGCAGAACAAAGCTAGAGATGCCTTTAGATACGCCCATCTCTTCACGGGATGCTTTTATTGTAGCGGGTAGTGAACCTGAACTGCTGGTGGTGGTAAATGCAACAGCGGCTGGATTCAGTAGGCCTTTCATATAACGGACAGGGTTGAGGCGCCCCAGGGTGCTGATTAAACCCGTATAGAAAACCAACACATGAACCAGGCAACCGAGGTAGACCACGGCAATGACTTTAATCAGTGGAAGCAGAATATCCATGCCGTATTTGCCAGCAACCCAGGCCATCAAACCAAACACACCGTAAGGTGCCAGCTTCATTACCATTTCGGTCAGTTTATACATCGCTTCGGCAAGGCTTTCGAACAGCTTGATAGCCGGTTCTGCTTTTTCGCCGCTCAGTGTAAGTGCGATACCCAGACCTAAAGCAAATACGATGATCTGCAGAATGTTTCCGGCAGCCAGCGCGCCGACTGGGTTTTTAGGAATCATATTCAGCAGCGTCTGTACCAGTGTCGGTGCTTCTTTGCCGACAGCAACCGCGTCGGTTACCACCATGTTTAGCCCCTCTCCCGGCGTCAGGATAGTCGCCAGGCCAAGCCCGATACTAATGGCGATGGCGGTAGTGCCCATATAAAGCAGGACCGCTTTTATACCGATTCGGCCCATCTTTCGGGTATCTTGCATAGAAGTTACACCGACCACCAGTGAACAGAAAACCAGCGGTACAATTAGCATTTTGATAGCATTTATGAACAGCGTACCGATAGGTTTTAACATCTCAGCATCTGGGCCCATGATGGCGCCAGCGGCGACACCAAGAACCATACCGACCAATATCTTTTTCCACAGTGCCAGTCCGCTCCAGAGCCCGGGGCGGCTTTTGTTTGTCATTGTAGGTTGCATAACACTCATCCTTCTATAGTTGTTTTTATACCCGTATCGGGCTTCAGGGTTGGGGTAAAGCGTGAGTCATTAACGTCGGCGTGGTTGAGGGCTGATCATATTGTTGGGCTTGAGGAGATCGCTTAAAGCGGCTTCGCTCATTAACTCCTCCTCTCTGATCAGTTCCAGTACGCCACGGCCACTTTCGAGGGCGGCTTTAGCGATGCGAGTAGAGTTTTCGTAACCGATGTAAGGAACAACGGCGGTGATGATGCCAATGCTTTGATCGACCAGTTCCTGGCAACGGTCCCGGTTAGCGGTGATGCCGCGTATGCAGCGGTTTTTCAGCATATTCATTGCCTGGGTCAGCATGCGCATTGATTCCAATACGTTATAGGCAATCAAAGGTTCCATAGCGTTAAGTTGCAGCTGGCCTGCTTCAGCACCCATGGTGAGTGCCAGATCGTTACCGATTACCTGATAGGCCACCTGGTTCATCGCTTCCGGGATGACCGGGTTAATTTTCCCCGGCATGATTGAGCTGCCCGGTTGTTGTGCGGGCAGATTTATTTCGGCAAGGCCACAACGTGGCCCCATGCTGAGTAAACGCAGGTCGTTAGATATTTTTGATAGCTTCACCGCCAGGCGTTTGAGCATGCCGGAGAACAGTACAAAGGCGCCCATATCTGAGCTGGCTTCTACCAGATCAGATGCGCGCTTGAATTCAAAGCCGCTTAGTTCAGAGAGGCTACTCACCGCAAGCCTGGCGTATTCCGGATCAGTATTGATACCGGTGCCTATTGCAGTACCGCCCAGGTTAATCTCTTTGAGGAGTTCAGACAGACCGGCAATACGGTCAATATCTTCAGTCAGGGTGCTGGCGAAGGATTTAAACTCCTGTCCCAGCGTCATCGGCACAGCATCTTGCAGCTGAGTAC
>JAIBDA010000118.1 GCA_024679635.1 Amphritea sp.
AAAACCTTGAACATGGTTATATCGCCGGATATACCAGTTGCGCAAGACGGCCTGCACGGGAAGCTTATATTCTCTTCAGCGATAAAGTGAGTGAAGCCAATCAGGTCGCACTGATGGCTGCTGATACCAATGACAGTAAACTCACTAAACTGGCAGATCTCAGCCATTACAAGGTCAATGCGATTGAGGCCTGGGCCATGCAGAAAGAACTTGAGAGCAAAGATATCCCCCATAGTAAAACGCAGAATATGGATAGTGGTATTCGTTCGGTGCTTTTCCGCGACATTGATGTGTTTTATATCGGTGAACTGACAGCCCTCTATCGGGCTCGTCAGCTTGGACTACAAGATAAGATCAAGACAAAGCGCCTCGCTGACAAAGAGAGCGTCGATTTTCACCTCTGCTTAAGTAAAGCCTATCCGGGTAACACGCAATTACTGGAACAATTCAATACAGGTCTTGAGCGCATCAAAGCGTCTGGTGAATTGGATGCCATCTATGCAAACTACTTCTAAACAGACCATCAGAATGATAAGTAAGGCACAACGATGAAGTTGAATTTCCGCCATAGAATTGCGTTTAAGCAAGCGGTTATCGTACTGACAGTCTCCCTGTTACTGGGATTAATCTCTACCTGCGTACAGATTTACCTGGACCTTAAACAGGAGCGGAGTAATTTCACCGCCGGGATAGAGCAAACGATTGCCCTACATTGCGATGCTGCTATTCAGGCCGTCTACAACCTCGATCCAAAACAAGCTGAAAGCATTACGACAGTCTTAACGACAACTTCGGAGATTTATCACGCCCGGTTGGTTGATGATTTTGGCGACATTTTGGCAGAAAGCAGCCGCCAGAAAACCCAACCGTCACCCCTTGCCGTGGTGGGTAGCAATCTATTCCGTTTCAACAGTCATATTGAAACCCCTCTTAACATTAAAGAATCAAAGAGTGGTTCTGCCACCCTGATTATTGATCTTGATACTGCACTTATTGCTGGCAACTTTGTCCGGCGGACATTTAACAGCATGGCGCTGGGATTGCTCTATAACATAGCGCTGGCCAGTATCTTCCTATTATTGTTCTACCGTTATCTGTCACAACCGATTCTTAACATTGCCCATTGGGTTGACCAGCTGGGTAAAAGCGATAATGTCGTTGCCCTCCCCTATGGTCAGCGTGATGAGCTGGGCGATTTAGTCTCCAGTTTTGACCGGCTATGGCATGAACGTAAACAGATGACAGACCAGCTGAACGAGACTATTCAAGACCTGTCTAAAAGCGAACACTTTTCCCGTTCCCTGATGGAAAACGCTGGCGATGCGATGTTCCTCTGCCAGCTGGATGGCACCATTATTCAGGTCAATAATCAGGCTGCAGAATCTTTAGCTATCGATAGAGCTGAACTCCTGGATAAGCCACTGGCAAATTTCAGTAAGAATCACACCACTTCTGAGCTAGAGAATTTATTTTCAAGCATTGGTGAAAAACAGGTTAGTACCCTGGAAGACATACAGATCAGCACCCAGGGAAAACACTTTCCTATCGAGGCCCGCTGCATCAGAATGCACCTGCAAGATGAAGATTATATTCTGATTCTCGCACGGGATATCAGCGTGCGCAAAGAGGCCGAGCAGCAAATTTTTGAACTGGCTTTTTTTGATACACTGACAGGACTGGCCAACCGCAGACTCTTTATTGATCATCTTAATAGCGCTATAAAGCAGCATAAGGAAAGTCAGAATTTCGGCGCGGTGCTCTATCTCGATCTGGACCGGTTTAAGACGATTAATGATTCACTAGGCCACGGCATCGGTGATGCTATTCTCTGTGAAGTCGCCAAACGCCTAACCCAGATACTGCCTGACACATCCACTTGCGCCCGATTTGGTGGGGATGAATTTGTTGTTCTACTCACAGAAACAGGAAAATCTGCCGAACTCTGTGCAGAAAGCACAACCACCACCGCTTTAAAGATTCTCGAGCAGATGACCATTCCTTTCGATATTGCCGGTCACCAGCTCTACTGCAGTACTAGTATCGGCATCGCCGTTTTCCCAGACCACCCCAACAACTCACTGGATATACTTCGCCACGCTGATACTGCGCTCTACCGGGTAAAAGCTCAGGGAAGAAAAAACTTTCAGTTCTTTGATCCAGAGATGCAATCTACAGCTCAGGAAAGGCTGGAACTGGAAAAGGGGATTCATCAGGCACTTAAAAACAATGAGTTTGAACTCTGGTATCAGCCTCAGGTAGAAAGTAATGATCAGATTGTCGGCGCCGAAGCACTATTACGCTGGCGTCACCCCGAAAAAGGGGTCATTTTGCCGGGCAACTTTATCAATATCGCTGAAGAAAGCGGTCAGATTGTTGAGATAGGCAACTGGGTATTGAAGCGGGCGATAGCACAGCTCTCCGACTGGCATAAACAGGGGCTACCCGAGACATTCAAGCGATTGGCAATCAACATCAGCCCTTTGCAATTTATGCAGGTCGATTTTGTCGATCGCTTACTGGACATGCTGAATGAGAAAGATATTCCCGGGCAGCTGGTAGAGTTAGAGATCACTGAAAACATGCTGCTTAATAACTTTGATATTGCCAGCAATAAAATGAAGCTGCTAAAACAGAGAGGTATCTCTTTTGCCATTGATGACTTTGGCACCGGTTACTCGTCGCTCAGATACCTGCATTACCTGCCACTGGATATACTCAAGATAGACCGATCATTTGTTACCGGTCTGCGCCCCTCTTCTGAACTGGCCGCAATTGTTGAAGTTATTATCGCAACCGCTGACCGACTGAATCTTACGGTTATCGGCGAGGGAGTCGAGACCCTGAACGAGCGAAGCGCCCTGATGGAATTGGGATGTCACTGTTTTCAGGGCTACCTATTCTCCAAACCGGTTATACCTGAAGTGTTCTACGGTAAGTTGCTAGAATCTACCCAAAGTTCGCTGATCTGATATAACCGTTAACTGCCTGCGTCAGAGCAACCCCGATCGAACCAGATCAAAGCACTCCATAATCCGGGCGACATACTGATCTTTCGGACGAAAGCTGTTATTGCTCTGGCGAAGCATATCTTGCTCCATATGGTTAAGCATTTTTTTCAGGCGGTAACGATGCAAACCGGTTACCGCTTGAATAGGATCTGAAATCACTCCCGATAAAGCAGCGCATGCTGACAATAGAGACAACACTCCGGCAATAGTCGCCAGCGTCACCCCAAGAGAGGGCGAGGGCGGAAATACACTGTAATAAAGCGTACCTAAGAACTCACCTAAGAAGAAATCCGTGGCGGCAAGCTGAGCACTGATAGTCGTTGCCAACATCAGCGCAATACCGATGCCACCGGGGGTGAATTTCTGAAAAGCAAAAGCTCCCAACACCGTACAGGAAAGCGTATTGGTAATATCGGCTGTGGCGGTGCGGGTGATTCGATACTGAGCCAGCGCTTCCTCTACGACAGGCTCCGCCTGAGCATGGAAGTGCTTAATATCCACATCTGTTTTTTCATTTTTCTGATACAGGGCGCGCAACTCTTCAGCAATAAACCAACTCAACGCACCCTGTGGCTGGTCATGCTGTAACAGATCCCTGAGAACCAGCTCACTAATATGAGTCTGCACCTGGGTGGTAAATCCCGCCGGAAAACGCCCCAATAACTGATGCAGCCACCCCAGTCGAGGGAAGCGGCCAACGGCAAAACGAATCATACTTACCAGAGCAAACAACGGCGCCCAAAACAGATTTACAGGTGCCCGTAAAACATCAAGACCGAAAGCAACGCGATTAGTCGCTAACGCAGCAGGATAACTAAAGTGCTGTTTAATAAATCCGGGCACTCGCTGTCGGCAGCAGCCAAAATACTGGCGAATACCACTGACAACCGCCTGCTGTATATCCTCTTGCAGCTGCGACTGACTCATTTTTTTATCTGGTTCTAAGGGTTGCATGCGATCTTGAAGTTCACTCTTTACTGTTCAACCGAGCACGGTAAGCCACTGATACTGCTAGCCTTAGCTAGTGTAGCTATTAAGCATGACAAAACAACG
>JAIBDA010000140.1 GCA_024679635.1 Amphritea sp.
CCGATGCCTGGTCAGTACGTACTTCCGGCGAACGTGTGCTGGAATCTATCAATGGTTGGTTATTCTCACAGACGCAGCGTTCAGAATACCGTTTCAACAAAGATAAAGGTTATGTCTGCACCCTGAGTGCCGCAGTTTTCAAAGCTTCCAGCCTGCATGTTTTCCATATTGGCGACAGCCGGATCTACCGTTTACGCGGCGAGGGAATGGAAACGTTGACCAAGGATCACCGGGCCTGGGTGTCTAAAGAGAAAAGTTATCTTAGTCGTGCATTAGGTATCGATATTGAAATGGAACTGGATTATCAGACCTCCGCCCTGCATGAAGGTGACATCTATCTCTTATGCACCGATGGTGTATATGAATTTATAGAAACCCCGTTTATTTTTCAAACGCTGCAGGACTGCGCTGATGACCTTGATAAGGCCGCAGAGGTCATCGTTAAACAGGCAATGGCAAATGGCAGCGATGATAACCTTACTCTGCAGATTGCCCGCGTAGATCAACTGCCACAACAGCTGGAGAGTGCTTTAAAACATCAGGTAGAGGAGCTGGAACTACCGCCTTTGTTACAGGCTAGGAAGGCATTTGACGGTTACCAGATTCTGAGAGAGCTGCATGCTAACAGTCGCAGCCATGTATACCTTGCTGAAGATCCCGGCAGTAACACCCGGGTAGTTATCAAAATCCCTTCCGTTGATTTGAGAGA
The DNA here is from genome assembly GCA_024679635.1 of Amphritea sp. Next base: position 710 of record JAIBDA010000140.1, read on the forward strand.
TGATCCTGCCTACCTGGAACGTTTTTTGATGGAAGAATGGGTTGCGCGACGTATCAATAGCGCTCACGTTATGAAAGCGGGCTTACAGAGCCGTGGGCGAAACTATCTCTACACCGTTAATGAATATATTGAAGGCCAGACGCTTGCCCAGTGGCTGATCGATAATCCCAACCCTGATATAGAAACTGTCCGAAATTTTATCGAACAGATAGCCACAGGCTTGCAGGCGATGCACCGTAAAGAGATCCTGCATCAGGATCTGCGACCCGAAAATGTGATGATCGACAGTAACGGCACCGTAAAAATTATCGATTTTGGAGCGGTTCGTGTCGCCGGAATTGTTGAAGCTGAAAATACTCTGGAACAACTGGATATGCCGGGTACGGCGCTGTATATGGCGCCGGAGTATTTTGTCGGCGAAGTTATTTCAACCCGTTCTGATCTCTTCTCGCTGGCGGTTATTGCTTATCGCATGCTATCGGGGCGCTTCCCTTATGGGACTCAGGTTGCCAAATGCACCACCTCATCTGCACAACGTAAGCTCTCATATCAATCTGTACTCGATGAGGAAAAAGCGATCCCAAGGTGGATCGACGCAACCCTGCAGAAAGCGCTACAGCCAAACCCGTACAAACGCTATACAGAGATATCTGAATTTGTGTATGACCTGCGTAAACCTAACCATAACTATCTGCGCCGCAATCAGCTTCCCCTGATGGAGAGAAACCCGCTGCTGTTCTGGAGATCGGTCTCTTTTCTGTTAACTCTGGTGGTGCTGTTTCTGCTGGTGCAACTGAATAATTAATGATGGCTTAAATGAAACCTGAGGAGTGACCTATGATTAGTAACCGGGAAGAAGTCACCGCCGCTATTATGGCAGCGAAAGTCAGCAAAGGGATTAAATGGAGTGAGGTGGCCGATGCGATCGGCCTCTCAAAAGAGTGGACAACTGCTGCTTGTCTGGGCCAGATGGCTCTCGATAAGCAACAGGCGGGGATTATTGGTGAGATCTTTGGTCTACCAGATGAAGCGGTTGCCTGGTTACAGATAGCGCCTTATAAAGGCTCTTTGCCCACCGCTGTGCCTACTGATCCGTTGATCTATCGCTGGTATGAGGTGGTTAATGTGTATGGAGGTACGATCAAGGAGCTTATTCATGAAGAGTTTGGTGACGGTATTATGAGTGCCATCGACTTCTCTATGGATATTCAGCGCGAAGCGAATCCTAATGGTGATCGGGTAAATGTGGTGCTTTCCGGTAAGTTTCTACCCTATAAATCCTATTGATCAGACAGGTGAAAGGAGGGGCTGGTCGTTCAGGTCCTCCTGGCTTATCACTCGGTTTCGCCCGTTTCGTTTTGCGAAGTAAAGGCATTTGTCAGCCTGTTGCATGAGTTTATCTTTGTTATCAGATGGTTGTGGCTGTCGGCTTATGTAACCTACCGACACGGTGAGGACTTCAGCAGGATTGCTATCAGCGTTTTCAATGCATAACGCGGCGATCGAATCACAAATAGCTTCAGCAAAATCTCGTTCATCGCTTTCAGGGGCGGTGATAGAGAGTATTGCGAACTCTTCCCCCCCTAATCGGAACGCGTAATCGGTGGGGCGCTGGCAGAGGGTCAGTAATTGTTGAGCAACCTGTTGTAACGCTATGTCACCCTGTTGGTGGCCGTAGCGGTCATTGAGGCGTTTGAAATAATCGATGTCTAGTAGGAAGAAGTTAAGCTGCTTCTGCTCTTGGATAGAACTTCTAAGCGCTTTATCCAATATGTCATCAAAATGTCTTCGGTTAAATAAGCTGGTGAGTTGGTCGGTAATCGATAGCCGGGCTAATTGTTGGTTGGCTTGCTTAAGTTCAGTTTCTGCCGCAATTCGTGCCTGACGTTCTCGCATTAGATTCAGGGTGCGGGAGGAAAGACCGTCATACATGGTGAGCACTATATCAATCAGTATGTTGATCGAGCTATCCATCTCAAGTTCAGCACGCTCTTTTGCTTCATCGATATCAACGCCAGATTCGATGGCTTTGACGGCTATCGCTAGTCGTTTGTCGTCATCAATGATGTGAAATGCCAGCCAGCGGGTCAGAAAACGAAGAATCTTTTCAATGACTTCGTGCAGTGGTTGCCCAGCTTCTTTTTCCTGAATCGCTTTAACCGCGGGAAGAAAGGAGGCGTGGTTATGACTATGCGAGGCTACCCAGTCATCATCTTGTAGGTGTTCAGCCCAGATGGCTTCTTCAGTAACAAAATGGAAATCGGCGTACTTGGCCAGTTCATTAAAGGCTTCGTTGATTTCCATCGGCTCGTTGTTAATCAGCGTATTAACGAGTCGGTTGATGAGTACGATCAGTTGCTTATGCTGATCGTCAATGGCGGGTATTCCCAGTTCAAATCCCTTATTCCAGGGGAAGGCTTCAAAGAAATCGAGATTGGGGTATGTATTCATTAAGTGGCTTCGTTTTTGTGCCTGCGTCCTGCCTGCAGAATTTATTGTTATGTTGAAGCGG
>JAIBDA010000003.1 GCA_024679635.1 Amphritea sp.
TCTTTTTGCCAATTCAAACCCATGAGCTGCGGTCGTGCTGAAACACGACCGCTTTTTGCCAAGGTCAGGGAAGAAGGTTCTGGCGTTTGAGGTCGCCGTTGCTATGCAGGGAAATAATATCGCCGTCCTCCGACACCCAGATACCACCGGAAAAATACTTGTGAGCATCTGCAAGGAACACAGGATAAAGAAGCGGGCTAGGAAGCTGGGGGATCATGTGTGTGAAAACTAAATTTTTGGCCCCTGCCTGGTTGGCACGTTTAGCTGCTTGTTCAGGCGTAATATGGTACTCCCCGATATCATGCATGACACGAATCAAACCCGCTTTATTGTGCTTAATGGCGTGGTTTTCAATCACCTTAACCATTTTTGGAGCCAAGCCTTCGGAAATCAATAGGTCTACATCTTTAGCCATTTTTACAATATTCGGGTCGTCAACAATATCCCCAGTGATAGCCAAGCTAAGATCTTTGTAATCAACCCGATAGCCATAAGCGGGCTCTACAGGGTCATGATTAACTTTATAGGCTGTTATTTTTACATCGCCATCGTCTAGAACAACTACATAGTCATCGGGGCTCATCTCAATCGTTCTTGGATCGAATTTAAAACCTAGGGCAGTATCCTCTGTTTTGATACCGGTCTGTTCAGCCAAACGTTCCCCATGATGATCTAAGCGATAAACGTGGTCTTGCTCATATGCCATGCTGAATCCTTCAACCACTTTATCAACCCCCGGGCCTCCATAAACAGGGAATGGTTCCGTTAAAGTGCCCTTTAGAATTCGCTGCATCATCAGAGAACCCATTCCATCAATATGATCAGAGTGATAATGAGTTAGGAATAGAGCTTCTGCGTTGGCTGGAGTCAGGCCCATTAACATAAGCGTTTCGGCAGCGCCATCACCAATATCAAAAATAAATATGCGTTTTCCAGCGATTACGGCAAGGCAGGCACCAGATCTATCGAGGTCTGGAAAAGGAGTTCCTGTACCACAAAAAGCTGCGTGTAAAGCATCATCAGAGAGCTCATTCCTTGCATCTCGGCTCACAATAGATTCAACTTTTTTACTGAATATTGCGAGGCCGATATCTTTCTTGAAAAAATGCGTGATTCCACCCAATAAAATAACTAGAGCTATAAGAAAGTAAGTAATTCTTTTCATGCCTTTATACCTTATGGCTATAGAATCATCTGAAATTTATTTATATTTATTATATGTTTTTTGTTTTTATGATTTATCAAATATCAATTGAAAGATGGGGGTATTAAGATAGCTTTTCCTGAGCTTCTCTGTTGCATTCTTTCAATATAATTATCAACGTTTGTAGGTAGCTCAAATATTTCAGATGAGTACGGAAGTGTTTTAAGATAGTGCAGAATCGGGCTAAGAAGTGCATCTGCTATGGTGTATCTATTGCCACAGATGAAGGAAGATCTACCTATCTGCTTTTCTAAAAGGGTCAGGATTTCAATTACTTGCGGTTCGGCTTTTGATAGTTGATCTGTACGTACTTTTTTGCCTTCTCCTTGTGGGAAGACTATTTCCAATAGGTAATCTCGTACAACTATCCGATCAATATAGATAGTAATTATAGCGCACCATTGATCAACCAGAGCTAGACTATAATTATCTTCTGGTTGCAGCATAGGGCCATCGAATTCAGCGTCTAGATAACGACAAATAGCTGTTGTTTCATAGATACTGCGGTCACCATGTAGTAATACCGGGACTTTGCCAAATGGATTTAATTGGAGATGCTCTTTGCTTCTAAACTCAATATTATTACCATTGAAGCTGTATCCATAATCATATCCAATTCCCTTTTCTTCACAGCACAGCATCACTGAACGAGCAAAGTTGCTAAACTGCGATCCTAGAATATTAACTTTATTATCCATTTATTAACCTCTGCTTAGCGTTACAAACAATCTTTTAACCACATGACAATCCATGACGTATTTTCATAACCTTGCTCTTTTTCGATACTAATCCTGGCATCAAAGATTCAAGTTTAGAAAGATACACACCGAACTGAAGGGGGGAGTCGGTGCGTATCTTTATGTCAGATAGAGTTACCTAGAGAGACAGGTCAGAAGCTGAATTTAACTCCAATGCTAGTGCTATCTTGCTCATCAAGATCGAAGTTGCCGTGTTCTACAAATAACAATAAGTTATCTTCAAATTGTTTTTTCAGGCCGACCACAGTGCCTTTGTTATCGAGGTTACCTGGTACGTTAGCTCCATCTACATCATGATCAAACTGCCCGATAGAAGCTGTCCAACCATTGAATGTGTAGCTGGCAACAACGCCGTAGTTTGACTCGCTGAGGGCGTCGCCAACAGGAGCAAAATCGGTTTTATTGTCATTATGTTCGTAAGTTGCGCCCAGGTGCAGGCCCCCTATATCGTAAGATGCCATAAATGTAGTACGAACCCACTCCTCACTTGATGGGAATGGGAGTTGAGTAGCAATCAGCGCCTCATCAATGTATACCTGGCCGACACCTAGCTTAATCCCCTTGGCAATGCTTTCCTTGAGCGCTTCTGTTTTGCTTCCATCCCAGGTAAGACGCCACGTGAGAATATCGTTATTTTCATTGTTGTCATCTGCCCCCCCAAGATGGGCAAGCACGGCACGAAGCCCCAATGAATTACCGGGTGTGATGTAGCCGATAGCGTTGTTAATTAGTTCGTCTTGAGCGAAAATATCGGATACGCCATTGTTTGCGTGCGCTTCATTTGTTTCAAATACATCAATTGCCCCATAAAGGTCTTTTTGGTAACCGCTAACCGCTTTGGGTGCCAATAAAAGGATCCCGTAGGGGGTACCAAAGGCTACTTTAGCTTCGGTGACTCGAATTTCATCTTCAAGATCAGCATCGTCGTTGAATCTTGAATCGTTCACAGCGTTTGTAATTTCGGTTTCAAGCTGATAAAAAACGGGCATTCCCTGGAGCACTTTTTTCCCTTTAACACCAACGCGCACGTCGTATGCCTCATGGAATGAATCGCGGACATCTGGCTGATCAATAACCCTGGCTCCAATCTGCCCATAAAATTCAGGGGCAGTATGCTCTTGGTTGCTGTCTGCCGCATTTGCGTGGTTACTAATCAATGCCAAAACAAAGGTACTTACAAAGGTCAGATTAAATCGACTAGTCATATTACTTCCTCAGATTATTTTTATTATCGAAATATTATCTTTTAATTCCCACTCCGCTCTTTCAAGAACCCTGCGACTGATATTAAAAGCTTGCAATGAACATCCTCCGACGAGACAGCCCTCCTATAAAATATTTTCTAGCAAACTTAAACCAGCCTTTCAGTAGCACTTAAGAGACTAAAAGGTAATTATTTTTGATTACTACAAATAGTTTAAGGAGTAAGAAAACATTGGAAAGGGTATTGGGTGCCATATATATGTCTTAAGGTGACAAGCGCGATAATTTTATTTTTAAATGCTTAAAATTATTTAAAAAAGGGAGTGATTGATGCTATCAACCAAAAGAGGGGGCTCACCCTATTTTTTAGGCTTCAGTTCATCTAAGTCTTGCTCTGAAACAAGACGTTTGGGTGAGTGGTACTGAGGCTTTAATAACGGTAAGGCTGATGAAATTCACTTTGTATCGCCATCACTCCCGGTGCTCCAAACCCATACAACCACTCCCGGTAAGTGTTATCCCCAGGGAGTGGTTATATGCAATGAAATCGGTCGGTACTATGAAAAAAACAGTTAGGCCATGCTTATGCCGGGAATAATGTACATCCTAAAAGACACGGCTATGACTGTCCCCTCCGGATAGAGGTAGTGAAATGACCTCACCGTCATTCATAATGGTGGTCCTGACCGGGAATTCATCTGCATTCCTACCCAGGAATAGCTCCTCCAGAATGGAGAAAGGCATTGGCGGGATCAAATGCGTCAGAGCAACCTGAGAGACCCCTGCCTCTACCGCAACCTGAGATATCTGATCCGGAGTCATGTGATAGTCGTGCACGTTACCCATAACCGCCGATAACCGATCAAAACCATGCTTTTTGGTCTGCTTTTGCAAAATCTTCGTCATCGCTGGCGACACAGCTTCAGACACCATCAGATCAGCATCTTTACAACCGATAATCAGTGTTGGCGTGATTGTGGTATCTCCGCTCATACAGAGGCTGCGGCCACCATACTCTACCCGGTACCCCAGCGCCGGATAGACAGGGTCATGATCAACCTTAAAGGCAAAAACCTTGACGCCCTTGCTATCGAACACTTTTTTCATGACCTGATCGCCTTCCAGCACAACCTCTACCGGAGCAAGCGCCATCTGCTCTGCATTCATCACATCGCCGTGATGCTCAGAGCGATACATGCGATCCAGCGAATAAGCGGTATTAAATCCGGAGGTAACGCGATCAATACCTGGGCCACCATATACCTTCAGAGCAGAATTATCCCCCCCCAGTAAGTACGCTGTACCGGCAGGCTGCCCAGACCAACAATGTGGTCAGAGTGATAGTGGGTCAGGAAAACATGGTTGATATTAGATGGTTTAACACCCATCAGGGTCAGATTTTCTTCAGCCCCCTCGCCGGCATCAAACAGAAAGACTTCCTCCCCCGCAATGACCGCAAGGCATGGGTGTACCCGTACCACAAAAAAACGCACTGATTCCGTCTGGCACCCAATCGTAGTTTTTCAAGACAATACGTTTCTGAATACCAAAATTGAAAGCTTCTGCTGTCAGAGCCTTGCCGTAGAAAGGCCACGTTAACCAGCTTATGAGCCCTATTAAGCCCAATGCAAAAAGAAACTTTTTCATATAACTATCCTTAATTTTTTTTATATTTGTAAGCCATATATTTTATTTTTTTTGCGTAGGGATTCTATTGATCCCTACGGGATAATATTTACAAACAGTTACCTAAATATCACAGCTAAAACTGAACATTGACTCATCAGATAAATGGCAACATTTGATGTTGAAAACATTTTCTGTTATCAGCTGTGTTGTCATAGGATTAAGCCGGCGGAGTACTGTATCGGTAAACCAGGGGAAAGGCCTTCTTATCTGGTCACAAATAAACAACCAATCCGCCGCCGGATTAATAACGTCAACAACTACTTGGCTGCGTAAATTATTTAGTCTCTCGCACAGAAACTGTTGGGTCTGCTTTTCCGCAATAAAAGTTCATAACCACCTTGTGGATAACACCTCGCCAACCTTGATATACCGGCGGATGGAAAAGTTCCGTTGGGAAGAAACGGTTTCTATGGAAAACTGCACGTGCATTTGACAGTTCGCGGAACCCCTCGATCCCGTGGTATGAGCCAAAACCGGAATTACCAACACCACCAAAGGGCACCTCGGCATTGACAACATGCCAGCCCCAGTCGTTAATCGTGAGTCCGCCAGAGTGGACATTCTTTATCACGCGATCCTGCAACTTGGCATCATTTGTAAATAAATAGCATGCCAGCGGCTTTTCCCCTGCGGTGATATATTTAAACACCTCTTCAATATCATCGTAGGCAATGATTGGCAGTATCGGCCCAAAGACCTCTTCCCTAGCCAGCAGCATGTCATCCGAGATGTTAGATACGATATGAAGTGGCATCTTATTGCCACCATCCCACTCTGCTGCCAGCTCAATCGTTGCGCCTTTGTCCGCCGCATCTGACAGTAACCCTTTCAGTCGGTTAACCTGCCTTTCATTAATGATGCCTGCATAATCATCTCGTCCCACCACACCATTCGGGTAGAACTTGTTGAAGACCTTGATGGCTTCGCGGGTAAACTCAGCAACTTTAGCCCTGGGTACGAAAGCGTAGTCAGGTGAAACACAGACCTGACCTGAGATCGCAATCTTGCCATGCACAATGCGCAGGGCCGCATCCGCGATAGAGTAGTCACCTGCCACAATAGAAGGTGACTTTCCGCCCAGCTCGAGCGTCACCGGAGTCAGGTGCTTCGCCGCATCAGCCATCACCAGACGGCCAACTCGAGGTGAGCCGGTAAAGACAAGGTGATCGAAAGGAAGCCCAGTAAACTCAGAAGGATCCTGAATCTCTCCGCCGAAAACAGCCACTTCAGTCTCATCGAAAATATCAGACAGCAACTGTTTGATAACCTTATTGGATTCCGGTGTTTCTTCAGGCAACTTAATCATCGCCCGGTTGCCTGCGGCCAGCGCGGTGACCAATGGCCCCAGAGACAGATAGAGCGGCATATTCCAGGGAGCCACGATACCTACAACCCCCTTAGGCTGGTAGGTTACTTTCAGGCTATTAGGGCCGGCAAACAGCGCCTGGGGGGAGCGTTTTTCAGGTCGCATCCATCTCTTCAGACTCTTAAGAGCATGGTCCAGCACCCACATCGTCCCGGTCGTCTCGACGAGACGGGACTCAAATTCAGGTCTGCCACCAAAATCTGCCGATGCTGCATCAGAGAAAGCGTCCTGATATCGACTGATCTGGCGGCGCAGTGATTTCAGTGTCTCTCTACGCTGCTGATAGGTTGGAAACGGTTGTTCCAGGGCACTACTTTTTTGTCTTTCGAGGCATTCAATCAGCATCTTTGACCTCCTCCTGCGCTTGCGCTGCCTTGCGTTTCTGAGCAACCTGGATATCCGCACTCACCTGCTCCTGAACAGTCGCCACCAGTGTTGCTGCAAAGTTGTTTATCAGCACTCCTGCATCGGTCATTTCGGCAATCTTCTCTCTGCTTAAGCCCAATGACTCGCAAACCTCGACATTGTGTTCACCCTGAAGGGCAGGCGTACCTGGCAGCGGCAGCTCAGCATCGGAGAACTTCCAGGGGTGTCCGGGCAATCGATAAACGCCCCCTTTACGATCTGGCACTTCGACTATTGCACCCCAGTATTCTGCCCATTCCGACTCGGCAACCTCTTGCAGGCTGCGAACTTCACCAATCGCAATTTTCGCTTCATCAAACTGTGTATCGAGCGATTCTAGGTTGGGGAATGACCAGATCCAGTTCTGCACAGTCTCTTTGAGTTCCCGCAGGTTCTTACGACGGTCCTCTGGGGTTGCAAACCTTGGATCCAGCGCCAGATCACTGCGGCGCATCGCCGCCAGGAAGAAACGAAAGGTGAGTGTACCCACCAGGCTGATCGCGGACATAATCTCTTCACCACCCGGCCCGACAAAGAATGAGCCATCGGTCGCCCCCAGAATTGCAGGCTCCCCGCCAAGCTCCAATTCGTTCAGATCCACATGAGCATGTTCATTGATCGCCATAATTGTTGCAGCCATCGCCACATCAATCTGCTGCCCCCGCCCGGTCACTTCTAGTTGACGCAGCGCAGCCAGTACGGCAATGGTACATTGCAGACCTGCATAGACATCGGCGTGGGACAGCGAATCGGTCTGACGGCTCTCGCCTTCGAAATTAAAGTGCTTCAAGGAATGGTCAGTAAAACCACACTCCGCCTGGACGGTTGGCGCATAGGCCATGCGACTGCTCCAGGGGCCACCCTGACCATAACCTGATACAGAGGCGTAGATCAGCTTGGGGTTCTTTGCTGCCAAGGACTCATAATCCAGACCAAATGCCGCAAGCGCACCAGGCCTGAAGTTCTCGACCAGAATATCCGCGTCTTCACACAGCTTAAGCGCAATTTTCTGCGCTTCTGGGTGATTCAGATCGATAGAGATATTCGTTTTACCCGCGTTCTGTTGGGCATAATATCCAGAAATACCAATATCAGAGATAGGCGCCGCGAAACGCGAAACATCACACATAGGCGGCTCTATCTTGATCACCTCGGCCCCTAGATCCTGCAGCGTCCGGGTACAGAGCGGACCAGCCAGTACACGGGAAAAATCAACGACTTTCAGCCCTTCAAGAGGAGATTTCATAGCTTATTTCCCCTCAAAGCGAGCCATGCCTGGCCCGTTTTTCATCAGTGACTCCATACCGGCTTTCAAGTCATCAGATGCCCACAGACCCTTCTGCAGCTCTTCCATCTGACTATCAGCCGCATCAACACCGTTGTTTACAGCCAGGGTAACCAACTGTTTGGTGATACGATGCGCAACGGTAGGACCGTTCGCCAGCTCAAGACCCAGAGCCGTAGCAGCGCCCTGCAGGTTTTCATCGTCTACAACACGGTTAATGATATTCCAGCGCTCCAGCGTTTCCGGATCATAACGACGCCCCAGCAGGCTCATTTCTTTCGCCCGGGCTCCCCCAGCACGCTGCACCTGTCGCTGTACTGCGCCCATCAATGGATTCAAACCAATTGTCGCCTCCACAGAACCGATCCGGCTCGACCTGGCAGCAATAATCATGTCGCAGGCGAGCGCCAATTCCAGCCCACCACCGACACACACACCGTGAACCGCGGCAACAACAGGAATTGGGCAGCTCTCAAGCTTTTTCAGGAACGCAATTGGAGAAACCGACAGTTTTCCATCTTCCCCTACAGCACCTTCAAACAGCTCGAGCTCAGCCCCCGCAGAGAAGTGACGCAGGCCGCTGTTGATTAAAATTGCTCTAGCTCCGGCACCCTGTGCTACCTCGATACTTTCCAGGATACCGTCCATCAGCTTTGGGCCGAGCAGGTTATGGGGAGCATGCTGCATCGTTACGACAGCCAGTGGCCCGTTAAAGGTCAGCTCTACTGCTTGCCTTGTTTTATTATCATTGTTCATAAATTGATCCTCGTTTAGTCAAGTTCAATTTAGCCAATAATCAAGAACCGCATAAGGTTTATGAGTGCCAATGAATGGGTTAAATAGCGCCATATGGAAGTCAGGAATTACGCCAATGCCTTAATAGTGATCCGTGAGTGAAGGAAAGGTAGAGACCTTCATCGATGCCTAGATATCGTTGACTACTGATCTACGGGCTTGAAGCAGGAGATAATGCAATCGGCGGTATAAAGACCCAGAGTGATCCGGTGGAAATGCCCACTACTTAGCGACACCGACTAACGAACCACCAGCACTGGAAAAAGTGGAATGCAGTCTTAAAAAGACGAGGGGAGAAGAAGCGGATTTAACTCATCCGAAAATTCGTGCAATGAATCCTAGGCTATCCTTATCCGGCCGAGCACCCCTTTGCCTGAGAGAAGAGTGCTTGTGGCTTGATAGCCTAACTAGGCCAGCGCCTCCTGCCTGTAGTCAGTGGGCGTTTTTCCGGTCCAGCGCTTGAAGGCTTTGCGGAAGTTAGAGCAATCAGAGAACCCCACGCGGTAAGCGATTTCTTCAACCGGCATACGGGTCGCTTCCAGATATTCTAGAGCCAAGGACTGGCGTATATCATCCTGAAGCTCTTGGTATTTTATACCTTCCTCTTTCAATCGCCGAAACAGGGTGCGCCTAGACATTCCTAGCTGCTCAGCGACTTCATTGCCGGTTGGGAAGCAATTAGGATACCCCAGACAGATCAAACGAATCTCTCTTTGCAGTTGTGAGTAACCATCACCGCTTGCCAGAATACGCTCACAAAAACTGGAGCAAATTTGTGATGTCAGCTTGCTCGCATTGGGGCAAGGTTCGTTAAGAATGCTGGCATCAAAGTGCCATTCCATGGCCTCTGATCCGAAGTGCACGGGACACTTAAATACATCGTGATACACGCCTCCATGGTCAGGTTTGGGATAGGGCAAAAACATGGCTTTACTAGGGAAAGACCTGCCTAGTATCTGGCTGAAAAGAGCCGTCACTGTGCTGCGCCAAAACTCTGCCACAAAAGGAAGCAGCGGCCCCAGCGTCTGTGAATGATGGGTCTTGAAGACTGCGGTATCACCCTGGCGTTCATAGCTGATACGCAGTACTGAGCCTGCAAGCTCACGGTGTGTGAAAGCAAACTTCACCGCATCTCCAAAAGTCGGACTGCTCATCATTGCGAAACCGTAAAGCCCGAAGTCGCTGATACGCTGGCGACACCCAGCCCGAAGAGCAGTGTCAGGTTTTTTTGCCAGACGCTGGGCATTACGGATAAATGCTATTTTCTGATCATGGCTGAGGCTCGGACTCAAGACTTTAAACCAGTTTGCCGGAATTTCGGTGCCTTCAAAGAGCAACGACTCAGGGACACCCTGTTCAACAAGCTCATCTCTCAGCGCAATCAGCCCTAAGGCTGAGCCTGAAGATGACAAGTTAATAGGTTGTGTACTGTGGGGAATGGTATACATCTTATTATTAACCCAGAGATAGTTTTTATTAGATCTTAAAAAGGGTGGAGCCCGACCCTATCAGCGGCACCCTCCTGCTGATGAATATAAAACATTCACGACTCTAAACAACCTTGTTAGAAGCACTCTAGCACTCCCTGTTATTTGCAACAAGGCAGCTAAAGGATCGGAGCACGAGAGCTCATCGACCAGCTCTTAGTCGGCAGAAACGAGCGACCAACCATAAAGAAAGCAATAGAAACGACGTTTTGATTTACCTGGATGCCCGCAATGTATCTACCTCACTCCTACGCAGCGCTGACAAAACAAAACAAAACAGCTTAAACAGTCACCAGAAATTGACTGAAATATCGCCCTGAAAGCTCAGTCATGATAGTCATCAGCGGGGAATACAGGGCACAAGCGTGACAAATTGGATGGCACTTATACACCTTTTTGTTGACGCCTTATCACCTTGTTGCACTACCTCCCATACCTATAATTAAGCTCATAGATGTATGGCATTTCACCGAAACTGCAACGAGGTCACTATATGAAAAATCCAGAAGCTGCTTTTGGCTATGAACTGAAAGAACCCTATTTTAATGAGCATCGCTGGGTATCAGCTCTTAATGGGATATCAGAGGTCAAGAACCAGATAGACAGTCCTGAAAAAGTGCTGATTCACGATGTAACTCTGCGTGATGGAGAGCAAACCGCACGCATCGTATTCACACCGGAAGAAAAATTATTTTTGGCGCAAGAAATTGATGCACTGGGCGTCCATTCGATTGAACCAGGCCTGCCCGCGACACCTGAAGATCAACAGGTTATTGCTGAGCTTGTAAAGATGGACCTGAATGCCAATATTGTACCCTTGGTACGCGTAATGGAATCCGATGTCCGAGCATCACTGGACGCCAATGTCGATGGTTTGTTACTTGAATTTGGCATTAACCCATTCGTAATGCGTGATGTTTACAATACCGACCCTGACAGCCTGATTGACCAGATCGCTGAATATTCCTGTGAAGCTAAAAACGCCGGTAAATACGTGGAGTTCATGGGTTGGGACGTCACCCGCATCCCTGATATAAAGTTTTTGGAAGAGTTCTTCAGCAAACTGGTGGAGCGTGCCAAGCTGGACCGAATCACCATTGCCGATACTTTTGGTATGGGACATCCTCTCACTACCTACCACCTGATTAAAGAGCTGAAGCGCTGGACGGGCAAGCCGGTCGGTTATCATATTCATAATGACTTCGGCATGGCGACAGCAAACTCTATCATGGCCGTTTCTGCCGGTGCGGATATGATCCACGGCTCGATGAATGGTCTGGGTGAACGTTCGGGTAACGCAGCAACTGAAGAAGTCGCAGTTGTACTCCAGCACTTGTTAGACATTGATGCGGGTATCGACCTTTCCCGTCTCAAGCCACTTTCTGATCTGGTAACGGAGATCTCCAAAGCCCGGCCTGCCAGAAATAAAGCTATTGTTGGCGAAGGGCTGTTTGAGATTGAATCAGGTATCGTTGTGCATGCCCAAAGCAAGCTTGAAAAAGCGGGCTTCAGAGACGCAGCTTTTCCATTCTCACCACAAACCGTGGGGCATCACCCGCAGGAAATCGTTTATGGGCGCGGTACCGGCAACCACTCAGTCCGACAAATGGTTGCAGATAAGGGGCTAAAAGCAAGTGATGAGCAGATTGCCAACATCACCCGTACAGTTAAATCATCTGCCCTGCATGTGAAAAACGGACTGCCGGAAACCTACATCAACCAGATCGTCCACGACGAGCTGTCAGACTGATTGCTAAATGAAGTCGGCGAGAGAGTGCTCTAACTCTATGTCACCCAATGCTACACGCTGAACGGATGCACACCTGCAACAGAAATTTTATTGTTGCAGGTGTGCATCTTCTGACTTAAACAGAGAACAGCTTTCAGGTGAGTAATCTTTTTTCTTTGGTACGCTAACCTTATGATCATTGTTCGCGCAGTTGCACGAATACTGACTTGGGAGAGTACGCCCCCCGTGGCTACAAATCGGGATTACTCGCGTCAAAATCAAGCTTCTGCTTTGCACATTGCAGACCTTAAAGACTTGTTAATATAGATAGTAAGCGAAATCAGTTATGACAAGAAGCAACCCCCTTTCGTTTCATAGAGATAGAACACCTCGAATCTGCCTTTTCATTAAGCCAAGAATAATGTGATGAATATATACCCCATACAGCATCGCACTGCGGAATTGTACTTATAGTGGAAATTAGTTTTTTCCACTTGTTACCAATAAGTTATTTATAACTGTATAGAAAGGTGAACTTATGTTGATTGAATGTATTCAGAACGACGGTTTTGAAGATCAAATATCCGAAAATAAAAAATACGTTGTAAAAGCGGTCGGAGAAAACTCGTTTCTAATAGAAAACGATAAGAGCGAGCAGCGCTGGTATGGCCGCTTACACTTCTCGTTTACGGCTCATGCTTAGAACGGCTGCATAGGCTCTCTGGCGCCTCCTAAGAGGCGCATTTATCAACTGTCTAAGTGGGATTTACGATATGAAAGCAATATATTCCTGCTACAGCAGCAAGAATTTCCTACACATTACTCGCTCAGGCCTTATCAAGGCTGGCTTTGGACTCGCTCACTAAATTTCAGTAACACTGGAAGCATGGCTGCTCTGTAGATGACGCGCCCAGCGCCCTCTGCAACCACTGCATACACCCTCCAGGCAACAGGGTGATCAAGTAATTTGCAGCCAGGCGTATATACAACCGTCGACGCCTGCCTATCCCCAGCACAGCAAGTTCCTTTCAGGCAGCCCCTGAATAGCTTACCCCTTCTACAGTTCTCCAGAGATATAGCAAACACAACACTCAGCCTGCATTACATATGGATCTATCTGGTCAGAGCCACGTGGACCTACAGCGACACCTCCCAATAAATGCAAACCACAACTCCGTCAATTACTACCAGCATGATTCCCTTTTCATTCGCCCTCTCCGGCTAACGTTATAAGAGGTAACGACATCCGCAAAAAGATTTATGAATATGCACAGCTGACCCTATATAACCCTGCATCAGGCACCCTTAAACCTTTTTTGTCTTATCACTCCATCGTAGTCTAAGTACTGATTTTTATAAAATCAGTACATGCACAGTGGAGTTATTATCGCTTAAGTACTTCAGGAACAACCGTAGCTCGTGGCTAGGTATAGGACTATCCATGATGTCTCTTTCCACTTAGCTGATCGTAACTACACTTTTCCCGCCGGATCAGAAGCCCCAGTTAATCAATGGACCCTTCATAAAAATCGGCTTTGGTTTAAAACAGGACAATGACATGAAAAAAATTATTAAAAAAGTTATTCCAGTAATCGCAATGGGGGCATTTTTCCTAACCTCTGTTCCAGCTAAGGCAACAACTGAATTAGTGATGTCCAGCTGGGCTCCGACTGTGCATTGGTTGCATACAAATGGTCTGAAGCCCTGGGCAGATAAAATTAACACGGCCACCGACGGGCGCGTCTCCGTGCGCATCTTACCGAAGCCATTGGCAGGCCCCTCTGCACACTTTGATCTGGCACGAAAAGGCACGGCCGACATCAGCTGGGGGCTCTATAGCTACCAGCCTTCTCGCTTCAAACTTATGTCTGTTTTTGAGATGCCGCTATTGGGTGACAACGCAGAAGCCGCCAGTGTCGCGACCTGGCGCGTGTTCAACAAACACCTGGCGCAGGATGCCAGCCAGAAGGGCGTGAAAATACTGGGTCTATTCACCCATGGTGGTGGTGGCATTCACCACCGCCAAAGCCACGTCCTAACGCTTGAGGACTTTAAAGGCCAAAAGGTCCGTATTGGCGGCCCAGCCCAGAAAGCTATTATCGAGTCTATGGGTGGCGTGGCCGTCGGCGCCCCGCAAAGCAAATCCTATGAAATGCTTTCCAGCAAAGCGGTTGATGCCACCCTGACTGCTTGGGAAACCGTCGCCAGCCTCGGTTTGACAGATGCAGCTCCCAACCACTCCTTTGTCCCCGGCGGCATGTACGACGCCGTCTTTTTCCTGGCGATGAACGCAAAAAAGTTTAACAGCCTGAGTCCAGAAGATCAGGAAGCCATTATGGCTGTTTCAGGCGAGACGATTTCCCGAAAGCTGGGCAAGGAGTTTCGGATCCATAACGATGAAGTCCTGAGTAAACTGAAGTCTGACGGACAGGTAAAAACAGTGTCGAAAGAGTTTGTCGACCAACTCGGCGCTATTCGAGGTGAATTAGTCACCGAATGGGTGGGTTATGCCAAGAACAAAGGGTACGAAATGCCGGAACAGATCATTGAAGATTTCAAAGCAGAGTACCAGACAGTGTTAGCTGATAAATAAACTAAGGCCATCATGATGCTTAATAAACTGAGATCAATCACCTTATCAATACTGAACTGGTCAGTGGCCTCACTTGTATTCATCATGATGGCCATTACCTTTGCTGATGTCTGGGGTCGGTATTTTTTCAATATGCCGGTATACGGTGCCGCCGATATTATTGCTCATCTTATGGCGTTGGTGGTATTTGCATCTCTGCCACGTATCAGCATGAAACAGGAGCATATTACGGTTGATCTGTTTGACCATCTAGTGCCTAAGGTGCTGAGAAAACCCCGAGATATTATGGTCAACCTGATCTGCGCGATCGCCTTGTTCTATATGGCTTGGCAGGTCGGATTGATGACGCTGGACTTTATCGAGTACGGCGATACTTCCAACGATCTGCTGATTCCGAAGGCATGGATTGGTGGTTTCATCACCATATTCACGGCCATTTCGGGCATTGGTGTCTCTATTACAGCGTTTCTTCAGCTTTTCAGCGTTGATCGCACCAGCAAACATGTGATTGCTGATTAACCTTTCGGAGCAGATCTAATGGAAGTTGGCATACTATCTTTAGCAATGTTAATGGTTATGGCGTTCATGCGCCTGCCTATCGCATTTGCCATGCTCGTTGTGGGCTATGTCGGTATTGGTCTGACGGTCAGTTGGTCCACCGCCCAGAACCTACTGGCTCAGACAACGTTCGACAGCACCCTTAGCTATGAACTCTCTGTCGTACCTCTCTTCATTCTGATGGGTAACTTTGTCGCCCGTTCAGGAATCGCTGAAGACCTCTATTCGGCCTGCCACGCCTTTATCGGACATAAGCGCGGCGGTTTGTCGATGGCCACCATTCTAGCCTGCGGAGGTTTTAGCGCGGTCTGTGGTTCAAGTCTGGCGACAGCGGCAACCATGTCGCAGGTGGCGATGCCTTCGATGCGCAAGTACAAATACCATGAGGGCCTCGCAGCGGGCTCCATTGCCGCGGGTGGAACCCTGGGTATCCTGATTCCGCCCAGCGTTATTCTCGTGCTGTACGGTATTATGACTCAGCAGGATATTGGCAAATTATTTATGGCGGGGATTATTCCCGGCATCATCGGTATCTTCCTCTATTTGGCAGCGGTCCAGGTCGTGACATTTCTTGATCCCTCCAAAGGCCCGGCGGGAGACCGGATAGCGTGGCGAGGTCGTGTTCAACGTCTCAAGAAGATCTGGGCGATTACCCTGCTCTTTACCTTTGTAATCGGTGGCATCTATATCGGCCTGTTTACCCCGACAGAAGCTGCTGGGGTCGGTGCATCCTGCGCCTTGCTTCTCTCTTCCCTGAAGGGTGAGATGTCGGTCGCAAAGGTTAAAAACATTCTGATCGATACCGCCAATACATCGGTCATACTGTTCGTACTTATCATTGGCGCGACCCTGTTTTCTAACCTGATCAGCTTCTCCGGTATGCCGGATGACCTTATCGTGTTTATAAAAGAGATGGAGATGGCGCCTTGGGCTGTCATTTTGTTTATTCTTGCCTGCTACTTAATACTGGGCTGCGTCCTCGATAGTCTTGGCATGATCCTCCTCACCATCCCCGTCTTTGTGCCATTGGTTTCTGAAATGGGATTTGACCTGATATGGTTTGGTATCGTGGTGGTGGTCGTTACCGAGATCAGCTTGATCACCCCGCCTATTGGCCTCAATGTCTTTGTGATGAAAAGTGTACTGCCATACATGCCAACACGAACGATCTTTGCAGGTGTGACCCCGTTTTGGGTGGTCGATATTATCAGGCTGGCATTGATCACTTTTATTCCGGCCATATCAATCTGGCTGCCCTCGCTCATGTAAGCATACGAGATCCAAAAACCAGCGCTCTCCAGGTGTGAACTGAGTCGATACACAGGCTGCTTCAACCATGTAGGAGCGCTAGATTATTGCCCAATAACAGGCACTCAATCAGCCCCCTTAACACATCTGCTCCCTTTCATTTTGGCCCGTGGTGAAGGCAGACTGCTTTGAATAATTCCTGATGTACTCGCGTCGTAAGATACGATGGCTGAATTACGCCTTGTCATATGTTAAATCCGAATATCACCTATGCTTTTAAGTCATGTTATTCGGTCTTTGATTGGAATATACTGCGCGGATATCAGCTATTCATTCAATTTATATAGGTGTTCGTCATGCATATTCGTGGAGTGGCTTTAGCAACCATACTGGCAGGGCTTACCAGCATCTCTTCAGCTGATGAGACCCAGCCACATACTGAAGAAGTTGTTCGTCCTGTCAAATTAATGAGCGTACAGGATCCATCCTTGCCGTCTATACGAACATTCCCAGCAGAGGTGAAAGCCTCATCCCGTACTGAGTTAGCATTCAGAGTGGCAGGGCAACTTATTGAGCTTAATATCAGCGAGGGTGAAGCGGTTAGTGAAGGTCAGGTGCTCGCAAAGATAGATCCCACCGATTTCGATGTTACCCTGCAACGCTATGAAGCTGAGTATAAGCTTGCAAGTCAGCAGTTTGCGCGTATCGAAACTATGCTCAAACGTAAGCTTGTTTCTCAGGCTCAGTATGATCAAAAAGCTGCTGAGCTAAGCATCACCCGAGCCGCTTTGCGTCAGGCGAAACTGAATCGCCAATACACCGAGATCCATGCTCCCTATGATGGCGTTGTCTCACACCGCCTGGTTGAGAACTTTCAAAATCTGCAAGCTAAACAGCCTGTATTGATTCTACAGTCCAACAACGAGCTAGATATTGAGTTTCAGTTGTCTGAATCAATCATCTCTCAAAAAAAACGCCCCGCAGTTTTTACCCATAAAGCATCTGTGACCTTCGATGCGATTCCAGATCAGGTATTTAAAGCAGTCTACCGTGAAAGAACCGCAGAGGCTGACCCCGCTACCGGGGCTTATACCATCACTCTGAAGATGCCTAAGCCAAAGAACCTGCAGATATTTCCCGGTATGACTGCCAGTGTCGGTTTCGATCTTAATAAAGTGTTTTACATGGAGCAGCACGGTTTTATATTGCCCGTTGAAGCGGTCATCTCAGATGAAGCCGCACCGCTGGATTCACACATGCGTCAGATCTGGTTAGTCGACCCAGAGACCATGCGCGTTTACCAGTCTGATGTAGAGGTCGGTACTATCACCTCCAAAGGTCTGCAAATCTTATCCGGGCTTGAAGTCGGCGATATTGTTGTTGTTACAGGTGCAAACTACATCCGTGAAGGTATGAAAGTTCGTGAATGGAAACGGGAGCGCGGCCTTTAATGAACAGTGCAGAATATTTTATCCGCCATAAGGTTTCGAGCTGGGTTTTCGCGCTCATCCTTGGTCTGGGTGGTACCTTTTCTTTCTTTGGTCTGGGCCAGCTTGAAGATCCTCCGTTTACCATAAAAGATGCGATGGTTATTACCTCCTATCCGGGGGCCTCAGCGCAACAGGTAGAAGAGGAAGTCACCTACCCCCTTGAGAATCAGATTCAACAGTTGCCCTGGGTCGACAGTGTCAGATCTATCTCGTCGCCCGGCTTGTCACAAATTACCGTTGAAATTAAGAGTATCTACGCAGGTGATGAACTCCGTCAGATCTGGGATGAGCTTCGCAGAAAAGTGACAGACTACCAGCATAAGCTGCCCCCAGGAGTTAATGCGCCCTGGGTTAATGATGACTTTGGTGATGTATTTGGCATCCTGCTGGCTATCACCGGTGATAGCTATAATTACGAAGAGTTGAAGGATTACACGGACTTTCTCCGGCGTGAATTAGTGCTGGTTGACGGTGTGAATAAGGTCAACGTTTCAGGCGATCAGCGTGAACGGGTTAATGTTGAGATATCCCGTATCCGTTTAAATAACCTTGGGATTTCACTCGATAGAATCTATCAGCTATTAGCAACACAGAACGTGGTTTCCAATGCCGGTGCTGTCCGTGTGGGCAGTGAATACATTCGTATCTCCCCGACGGGTGAATTTACTGACGTCTCAGAACTGGGTCGGTTGATCATTAGTGAAACTGGCTCATCTGATCTCATCCGCCTTGAAGATGTTGCTAAAATTAAACGCGGATATGCTGAAGTTCCAGACAACTTGGTTTCATACAATGGCAAGCCTGCGCTCCATTTAGGCATCTCATTCACTAATGGCGTGAATGTTGTTGATGTGGGAAATGCCATAGATGCAAGACTCGCTGAGCTCGAATATTCTCGACCGATCGGAATGGAATTTTCTACGCTCTACAACCAGCCGGTAGAGGTTGATACGTCAGTCGGTAATTTCATGTACAACCTGCTTGCGGCGGTGGTTATCGTTGCCGTTGTTCTACTTGTGTTTATGGGCGTGCAGAGTGGTTTATTGATTAGCTCTGTCCTCATGTTGACAATCATGGGAACTTTCATTTTTATGAAAGTGATGGATATCAATCTTCAGCGCATATCGCTTGGGGCATTGATCATTGCATTGGGGATGTTGGTTGATAATGCCATCGTTATCACTGAAGGCATTATCATTAATATTAAACGCGGGTACAGTCGGCTACAGGCTTCCAAGAGCGTTGTGTCTCAGAACCAGTGGCCACTTCTGGGCGCCACGATTATCGCTGTAATTGCATTTGCACCAATAGGCCTGTCCCCAGATGCTACCGGTGAATTTGCCGGGTCTCTATTCTGGGTACTGCTGATATCGCTGATGCTTTCTTGGGTTACCGCCATAACCCTCACGCCGTTCTTTTGTCATATGTTGTTTAAAGAGAACGATATTGATCCGGAATCTGACAACGTTGATCCCTATAAAGGCTTTATATTCACTGTCTATAAAGCGCTACTGGATTTGTGTATGCGGTGGCGTTTCGCCACCATCGTCGTTGTGCTGGTGGTGACCATGGCGTCTATTGCTGGATTCACTCAGGTTCGGCAGGTTTTCTTCCCGCCGTCTACCACGGCTATGTTTCTGGTTGATTATTGGCGTACTCAAGGCACCGATATCCGGGCTACAGCAGAGGATATGCGTAAGATTGAAGAGTGGCTCATCCGGGATGATCGGATCGAATATGTTGCAACCACGACCGGTCAAGGTGCCCAGCGGTTCATGCTGACCTACGGCCCTGAAAAGCAGTATGCAGCGTATGGACAGTTTATGGTTCGGACCATCGATAACACAGTTATTACAGCCGTTCTACATGACCTGAATAAACACCTTAAGGATCAGTTTGTGGCTGCACAGTTCAAGCTCAAACGGCTGGAGATTGGTCCTTCCACTAATGCCAAAATAGAACTCAGAATCAGCGGTGCTGATCCGGAGGTATTAAGGAGACTCGCTGTGCAGGCGGCTGATATCATTCGTCGGGATCCTTCGGCGAACAATATTCGACATGACTGGCGTGAACGTACCAAAGTAATCAGACCACAATTTATGGAGGCTCAGGCCCGGCGTGTAGGGATCAACAAGCAGGACCTTGATAGTACGTTGCAGATGAACTTCAGCGGAAAAAGTATCGGCCTGTATCGTGATGGGACGACCCTTCTTCCGATTATTGTACGCACTCCAGATGAGGAGAGGCTCAATATAGATAACCTACCTGATCTGACTATCTGGAGTCCTCGGTATCAGAGCTGGATTCCAGTTGATCAGATAGTGAGTACTTTCGATGTAGCTTGGGAAGACTCGCTTATTATGCGGCGTGACCGGAAACGGACATTGACGCTCATGACGGATCCAAACCTGTTTAGTAGCGATACGGCTGCGGCTCTGTTGAGCCGGATCAAGCCGGAAATAGAAGCGATCAAACTGCCAGCAGGGTACAGCATCGATTGGGGAGGGGAGTTCGAAAGTTCTCGTGATGCCCAGAGGCCGATCATGGCAGCGATGCCAATAGGTTTCCTGATGATGTTCTTGGTCACTATCACGCTGTTCAACTCAGTGAGAAAGCCATTGGTGATCTGGGCAACTGTGCCTTTGGCTATCACGGGTGTCACTTTGGGCTTGCTGACACTGGATCTCCCCTTCGGATTTATGGCGCTTCTCGGATTCTTGAGTCTATCTGGTATGCTCTTGAAGAACGGCATTGTTTTGCTGGATCAGATCAATCTCGAGCTGGACGCAGGTAAAGAGCCCTATGCTGCGGTTTTTCAGTCAGCTGTGTCTCGAGTTCGGCCTATATGCATGGCTGCTATCACGACCATCCTTGGTATGATCCCTTTACTGTTCGATGACTTCTTTGCCAGCATGGCCGTTGTTATTAGCTTTGGTCTGGGTGTAGCAACCGTACTGACCCTGATCGTCGTGCCTGTACTTTATACCCTGGCCTATCGGATCAAGTACCGTTCCCTATCTGATATGAGTGACGCATGAAGCTGGATGATTTGAGTAAGGTGGACCTGAGCCTATTGGTGGTCTTTAACGCACTCATGGAGGAGCTCAGCGTGACTCGTGCTGCAGACCGATTGGATTCATCTCAACCGGCTATGAGCCGCAATTTAAGCAGGTTACGTAAACTCTTCGGGGATGAGTTATTCATCCGACAATCCCATGGTTTGTCGCCAAGCCCCAGAGCCAAGCAACTTTACTTACAATTGGGCCCCCTGTTGGACGATATTCTCAGGTTTGTCTCGCCGATCCTACATAATCCTGAAGAGCTAGAACGTACGTTCAGTCTCAGTATGATCGACCCGATCTCCCAGAGCTTAATTACGCCACTCCTAGATTACTTAGCTCAATATGCTCCAGGCGTTAAATTGATTGTGCGTAATCTGGAAACTTACAGCATGGATGAGCTGATTGCGGGTCAGTTGGACTTTGTGATCAATTTTGGCAACGAAGCCCCTGCGAATATTCATTCACGTATCATCGCCATGGAGCAGCCGGTTTGCATGCTAAGTAATCAGCACCCTATTGCGGGCTTAAAAGAGATAGATCCGTCGACATACGGACAGCAAAAGCATGTCAACCTGATTATCCCGGGTTTTTCTGGATATGAACTCCCCGAGTGGCTGTTTAGCGACAGAGATATTAAGTTAGAAACAAATAATATGATAACTGCACTTAACACGATCTGTAACGCAGAGATGATTATGCTCGGTGGTTGTTTGCTTTCGAAGAGATCCCCGAGAGCGGAAGAGTTAACTCGTATTCCTTTTGCTTCAGAACAGCCGATACCCGATGTGCCTATCAGGTTGCTTTGGCACCGTCGTTATCATGATGATGCTGCCCATCGCTGGATGAGAGAGGTGATTAATGAGGTCTTCTTGGGTGATCATCTGCAAGATGGCGATACGGTAGGGGTAACGTGACAAATACGCCAATACAGCTTTGGCAGGGTAATCTTATTTGCTTGATACCCGAGAACCATAATTATTGATGTGGCATTGGCGTAAAGAGAAATTATTGAGTGTTTAGGAAGCGAGGGACAGGTCCGCTTTTCAATCCAAAATAGCTTACACCATGGGTAAATCTATTCGTCCGGTTTGGGCGCATAAGCTGAAGTCTGACGGCCTAGCATTAACCTTACAACCACGGACAGTGATGGCTTCCACGGCCATCATCAGATTGAATTTGGTTCATGCTGTGTAGCTCTAAGCGAGCGGATAGGCTACCTAAGACTCCTAGAGCATGATGGCAGCTAATTCGCTGTTTTGTACTGACCAGGCGCTCATGGGCAGAAGAACCAACGACCGCTTTATGTTTCTGTCGATCAGAAATGGTTGAGTGGTTTGCAGGCTCTCAGCGGCCCCCTTTGGGGCTGCAACTGCCCCCTAGTGATCGAGGGCATAGGGATGCGATGGTCAACTCTTTGCTGCCGCTAACGATCCATCTGCTTGGGATCCCCTGAATCAATCCCATTTTCCTGTAAGCGGATGATGGCCCGATTGAAGTCGCTGGACTAGAGCGCTCCCTTACCGGGCATTGCGGGGTCAGCTAAAAATAACCTGCTTAGCTTAGCTGGATTCATTCATTGGCCCATTAAATGAGATGTTAGATCAATCACCACACCCGCTTTCTTCAAATTCTGATAACTGACCTGAGGGGCGCTGTCATGCAGCTGGCGGATATCCCCCTTCATGTAGTTTGGGGTAACAGGTTCAACCTTTGGCTTTTTATCTTTCGATGATACTAATGGTTTTTCCTGTAGCTGTTTGACATGAGCAATCAGGCCAAATATATCTTCATCTGGTTTCTCATCAATCGCCTGCTGAGCGGTCATCAAAGCGATCTCTTCACCCAGCCCTAAGCCGGTAAGTATTCGAGTCAGCTCTTCCAGTAATGACTCATCCGGGTTGTTTGGGGCTACAGGGTCGACGGGAGTTACCTCCTCATCAGCGCTTACCGCCAGCAGTCGTATCGACTCAATCGGAATATCCAGATCTCCATATTGCTCAATCAACTTTTTACGACCAAGCTTGAGGGCTTCAATCATAGGGCTGACCATCGACAGCTCATCATCAAAGACCTGCTTCACCAGCCCTGGTGTTATCACTTCTCGCCTCGTCATTACCGCACGCACTTGGCACAGATAAAACAGCGTAACCGCTATATGAGCTATCCCTTGCGTTAAGTCCCAGAATCTTTCAGCTAAAGGCCGGCTCAACGGCGTTGGCGTTTTAAGCCACTGCAGCTTCCACATTCGATTAATAAAGCGCAGCCACTCTGTATCCGAGCTGCACCCTTCAACATGGTTAAAGCGATTCCAGTTTAAACTGCCAAATTGAGCCGCACGCCTTGCCGAGCGCATAGTCGGATTGAACAGTTCCAAAGCCTTGGGTGTGCCGATAAACAACACCGGAACCTTGATCACGTTGGTTAGGGTGACAAAGAAATTTAGAATTTTACTGGTACCACCCAAGCGTGACTTTTCAAGGTGCTGGATTTCATCAATGACCAGAATACCAATGGAGTGCAAGGCCGCTACATGAGCAATATCGCCTAGCATCGATTCTGCTGATGAGCGGGCTTTGACATACAGCTTGAGGTAATCGGTGCCCAAGGCTGTATCAATCGCCCTGAAGAAATTCGTGCAGAGGTTTTTGACTGAGCCATCATGAGGGCTCTCGACCTTCAACCAAACCAGTTGCGTATGTTGATATTCCGGGTGGTAGATCGCTTGCGGATATCCCTGCAGGATAGCTTCCACGGCGGTGGATTTGCCGGTGCCGGAACAACCGATGACCGAGCTAACCAGCGCTTCATTTCCCGCATTTCTCGCAATCGCTTTAAAGTCGGTTCGAGCAGCACTTTCCAGGTTAAGCTGGTAATCCGCTTTAGCAATATTCCGGCTGAGATAACCTCGACGCAGCATGCTGGATATCATCTGCTCTAGCTGCAGGTGCGACTTGGTGGGATACAAGAACTGATCCAGAATACGCATCATCGCGTGCCGTCGGATATGCCCCGGTAGGCTTTTCTCCACCTCCGATATCTTGGGATAGCGATTGAGCAGTCCCGCCGTATCTTCCGGTGCATTGATCGCTGGCAACGCATTAATCAGAGGGTGGCCCTGATACTCCTCGATTTCTGCATCGATGTAATGAGCAAAAGGAAGATCAATCATCGTCATCATCCAAATAACTATCCAGATCTGGATAGTCGAACTGTGACGGCTTTGAGGCTGATCTTATATCGATCACTTCAGCAGGTAATGAGCCTTGGTTTGCTGGTTCCGAGTTTACTGGATCGCCGCTGCGATCTCTTCCAAGTTCTTTTTCACGATGTCGATTGCCCCTAATGCCGCTTAGGCGTTCAGTGATCGAGCCGCTGGGATTGGCGGTTTTTTTATCTCTTTCTCTGGCTACCAAATCTTCAATCTCTTTCTGCATATCAGAGGCATTAAAGGTTTCGTATTGTTTAGCGACCGCCTCTGTCTGCCTGGCCTGTCTAAGCAGGTTCTCCGCCTCATAAAAACTCATTCCTCGGTAGCGCCTGCTTCTGTCGGAAAGATCGCATACCCAATAATCTTCGAATTTACTGGTAGGCCGTAGATAAACCCTGTTGGTACGCCTGGGATCGAAGCAAACAGTGACCTTAGAGGGGCGCTGGTGTTTAAAGCGATCAAACCAGCCCTCTTGAATGGCCTGCGGGCAGGTATAGCTCAGCCCTTTGAATTTAATACCGACCTCAGAGACACTGGCCTTCTCGTAAGGCAGCAAGTTAATTGCCGCTAAGGTTTCATCACAGGGTTTTAGGCGACCGGTACGATTACTAATCCCCCAATTCCAAAGCTGTACAGGTACTGCCGGGAGGTATTCAGGCATATCTGGAGCAAAATCATAGCCGTCAACGACATGCCGGTTATTGTGGTTGATAACCAGTTTGATAATCAGCTCGGTAAAGGCCGACAAGCTCAACTCAGCATCCAATTCATAGCGCTTACCGATCCGTTTCTTACCATTAACGGGCTCAACGATACCCTCTGCGTAGAGGCGAAACTGAGCCTGTATGGTGTTGAATGCACGCTCACAGATCGCCTTGTCATCACCTCGATAGGCACGAGCATTGCTCAACTGAATTCCAAACCGGTTCACCAGCACATCAGCCTGCCGATACAGCAACTCGCCCCTGTCTGCCATGATGCCCGCTGGTATCCCTACACTGGGCCATTGATCGGAGCTAATACTGATGCCGTATTGGCTGCAGAAATCAACTTTATCCGAAAAGGCATTGGCCAGAGCTATCATCGCTGCGACCCAAGAAGGGTTCTCCAGCCCAACATAAAGGCCCACCACCATTCGACTAAATACGTCTTTGACAAAGTAAATGACAGGGCGACCGATGATCTTTTCAGGTTCTTCATCAGAAACCAGGTAGATATCACCTATGGTCGCATCAATCTCATAACGTGCACCGGGCCCATGGTTCATATAGCCCGATGTGCTGGTTAGTGCTCGGATATCTTTGTCATAAACCCTAGACGGCGTTCGCTTCTTAACCACCTCAGAAGCTTTGTAATGGGTCTGATAGTAATAGCGAAATTGCGCCATCGTTGGCACGTTGGTCTGATCAGCGTTTACGAAGCGCGACCTATAGAGGCCTATTGCTTTGGTCTGAGCCTCTTTAAAAGGGATTTTATCGCTGGCCAGATAAAACCCCTCTATCGCTAGCTGAAATAGTTCGGCGACTTCATCGGTGATAATGGTCCCCACCCCGGAAGATACGCTTCTCTTTCTACCCACCTTATTCTCGACTTGTCGCCTGGATTTACCAGCGCCACCGCAATGGTGAAGATCTGGTACCAGCGCATTGGGGGCTATTCCACGCTGCCAATAGCGCCTTAGCTGCCGTGTTAAATACAACCGAGGCCTGGTTATTTGGCTTAGACGGTCTTTGATAAGCCGATTACGTTCTCGCTTATCAAACAAGCAGGGATAAACCTCCAACAGAGGCTGCAACACCGCTAGCGCCTCGTCGCGCTTCTGTTGAGCCACAGAACCTTCTTCAACGTCAGGTAGTGTGTAGGGGTCTTCTATAGCTTCATAATCAGCACTATCAAAACTCTCTATGCTGATCTGAAAAGGCCAGGCATTGGCATCATCAATATCTATCAGCATCAGGCAATCAACCTGCTCGAATAGAACCCGATAACGCGCTGAAGATTCGCTGCTTTGATAGACACTGTTAAAGAACATGGCCTACCTCCAAAGCGGTGGCGTTATCCAGAATGATCAGATCTGAACAGCGCCAGGTATGGAAGGGCTTATCGATAGGGACCTGAACGAAATGGTGAGCCACTGCAAAACGAAGTATGCTTAAGTGGTAACCTGCATCTAACCCATACTGATCATCAAACTCACCACAGAGCCTGGTGATCTTTTTACTGGGATAACGCGTTACTCTGCTGACTAAAACAACGACATCTGACTGATCAAGCTCATGGGCATCAGGGGTATCGATGTCCATATAGGGGCGCAACCAATCAAGATTTTCTCGCAAGGCATCGGAGCGTTCCTGCTCGGTAAAAAGGCCCCACTCGATACCCTTGTCTTCCCAATAGGCTTTTTCTATTTGGAGCTTTTCAAGGGTGCGTTTGCTATCAAGGGCACTGGACTCCTTGACAGCCACGGCTAACTGGCCGCGATTGTCAAAGTCCACCAACAGATCTGTAGTAACAACCGTTAGCTTTCCTCTGACTTGAGGGTGCCTGATACCCAGTTGCTGGCAGATACCCAAGCTGTCGTTGATCGGTATCGGATATTGCTCACGAATATCTATCGAGTGAGGGAACCAGTCCAGCAGAACAAAGGCTGTGAGCTCAATACCGGATAACAGGTGATGGACACGACCGACTGTTGAGCTGCGAACCCGGACACTCTCTCCTTGAGACTTCCCCTCATAGACTTTAATAAATGGCTCGTATTCCTTGCCAGTGCCAAGCCCACGAGTTTTCAACCTTTTCAGGTGAGTAGGGTCGATCGGTTTGTTTACATCGGACATTATCAGCCTCCTGCCTGGAGAAAGATTAGCAGGAAGCCGATTTTTATCAAAGTTTATTAAGTTTTATCAAGCTTTATTATTCTTAACAAACTTTATTATCCTTCGACACTAAAAATTTTATCAACTCCAGCTCTATTCAACCGTCACCGACTTCGCTAAATTTCGCGGCTGATCGACATCGGTGCCTTTCAGAACAGCAACATAGTAAGCCAGTAACTGTAAGGGAATTGAGTATATAATCGGTGCCATTACGGTTGGAACATCCGGTAAA